>JAPOYQ010000811.1:2844-4883 GCA_026706505.1 Gemmatimonadota bacterium | reverse complement strand
TGGCCCAACGACAGTGGTCTTCGGGAAGCCGATGAAGGGCATGGCCATGCGCGCCATGTGGTTGTTGTACGTGTAGTCGCCATAGTGCTGGATGGCGTCGCAGGTCAACAGAACGCTTGGCGTTCCGGGGACCAGCAAGGCGGCCTCGGGCTGTTGGGTTCGCTCGAAGCGAAACAGAGTGGCGTCCGGTAGCGGAAACTCGACCGCGATATCGAGATCGACGGGCGGATTTGGATAGATGGTGCCACCGTCCTCCGCCCAGAGTTCGGCCCCGAAGTGTGCCTTGTAGTAAGGATCGTCGATGCCGTGCATGGCACCAAGCCGCAGTATTCGCCTGACCGGCCCCAGCCGCGCCAGCGCTTCCTCTCCGGAGGCGGTCAGCCGGATGGGGTTGACCAAGGTGAGCCCGTCCTCATCCCTGAGAATGGCCATATTGCGGCTGATCCGCAGCAACGCATTCATGCGCATGCTGCCGCGCACGAAGGCAAGCCGGTCGGTGACGGTCTCGATCGGGCCGTGGGGGCAGGGCTTGGCGTAGTTCATATGGATTCTTCCGTGTGGCGCGCGATGGCATCGTCCAGTTTTGCGAGGCACGCGTTCCAGCCCTGCTCATGTTCGTCGCGAGTTTGTTCCTGCGCGAACCGGGAATGGGTCAGGGTCAGGCGTGTCTTGCCAGTCGGCGTCGGCTCGAATTCGACGGTGACGAGGCTCTCAAGGTCGCTGCCTTCCCAGCGCCAAGTGTGCGCCAGGCGACGGTGGGGCAGGACTTCCCGATACAGGCCCCTGACGATTGATTTCCTGCCGTCCGCTCCGCGCATCTCGATGAGAAACCTCCCGCCGACCGTGACATCCGCGACCGCGCGCGCCACCACGGCATTGCCAGGCGCGAACCACCGTTCCAGGATCGATGGATCGGTCCAAGCGGCATAAGTCGCCTCGACCGGCGCGTCGATCACGCGATGCAGCGTCAGGTCGATTTCGGGTTCAGTCGGGCGACTCTTGTGGTCCTTGATGGTGTCGTGCATCGGTTCTCCTTGGTTTTGCTTGTTTGCGAGGGGCGACCCCTCGCGCTCCCCAAGCTGAAGGCTCTAAGTTCAGTCGCGGGGGTCTGCCTTCAGGTCTGCCCTTTTCCCGACTTCTGCCTCAAGTGCATCTAGGCGATTGGTCCAGAAGCGTTCGTGGAAGTCGAGCCAGACTTGGGCGTTCTCTAGCGCTGCCGGGTTGATCCGGCACACTCGTTCCCGCCCCCGGGCTTCGCGCGTCACGAGGCCTGCGTGTTCGAGTACGCCGAGGTGCTTGGATATCGCGGCGAACGACAGGGAGAACGGTCCCGAGAGATGGCTGACGGTCGCCTCGCCCGCAGCCAAGCGATCGAGGATGGCGCGGCGAGTGGGATCGGCGAGCGCTCGGAAGACTTGATTAAGATCATACTCAACCATTCGGTTGAATATATAGACGTGTTGATGAATATACAACCGTTTGGTTGAATGAAGAAGTTCGCTTCGTCGCAGCCGCTTGGGTCGTTCGCCGTCAGCTCAGGATTCCAATCGAGGGCGGGACGCCCTTATCTGGGGAACAGCTTCGAACGACAGACGGCTCAAAAAACCGGATCAAGCGATAGAAGCAGTCGTTCGCCAACGCCATGGGGAGATCGGTGAACCACACCGCTAAAGCCGTCCTGCCACGCACCACCTTTCAGCAGCGACCAGCTGCCAGTGGCGAAGTGCTGGATCTGCCGGTTCGCTTGGACGGGCGGTTCCGTGGCTTCGAGATCGGCGAATGCATCCCAATCGACGTCACTGTTGGGAATCCACTCCGTGGCCACCCCGCTGAGCGTGATCAACATGCGGCAAGGCACATGGTCCACATGAAATCGCGGGCACATAGGGGTGCTCAGCGTCTCAAGTCGAACACCGACTCGTTCACAGTCCATAAGCTCGCCTAGCATTTCGCTGGCCCCGGCGATTTGATCGAGCAGCGCCGAATGCACGTCGGGGTCGATTGTCGCTGGCAGCTCACTCACCGGGGCCTCGGGATCA
>JAPOYQ010000811.1:0-2834 GCA_026706505.1 Gemmatimonadota bacterium | reverse complement strand
ATCGCAATTGCGGAACCTGACGCGAGCGGATCAATCGCTTTGCCAGGGCTTCACATGTGCCCGCTTGGGGGCGCGTCACGCTGACGACTTCCACTTCCTCATCATAGATCGCTGCAAAGTCGCCCAGTTGATCACCAGTTACTTGTCGCATCAGGCTTCTGCCTCCTCTACTTCGCGAATCCACTGCGGGAAAGGGTCTGGGAGCTGCTTCCAAACAGCCGGACCGGCAGCCAGCTCTTTCTCATTGAGAAGACAGGCATCCAAGGCTCGACTGGCTTGTTCTTCGTCGAGCTCCTGCCCAATGAAGACAATCTCCTGACGCCGGTCGCCGTAAGGCGGCTCGCACTTGCTTTCGATTGCCGCTCTATGTTCCCCGTGTTCAGGCCACTGATCCTTGGGCATCGCTGACCAGAACAGGCCTGCAAATCCGTGATTCATGATGCCGCCTGACTGAGACCATGCACCCGCTTGATCGAAGCGTGAAGCCAACCAGAAGAATCCTTTCGATCGACGCAGGTTGCCGTGGCGCCAGCCCGCTACGAGAAAGTGGTAGAGCCGCTGGGGATGAAACGGCTTGCGCGCCCGATAGACGAAGCTGCCGATTCCGTATTCCTCGGTTTCCGGCACGTGTTCGCCACGAAGCTCCGCCAACCAGCCGGGGGCGTTCGCGGCTTCGGCCATGTCAAACTTGCTGGTGCCAAGAATGGCGGTTGGATCAACCCTTCCGTGGTCCGCGACGAGCACCTCGGCACTGGGATTCAGGCGACGGAGTGTAGCCAGCAGCGCTTGAATTTGAGAGGGATCGAGCAAATCGGTCTTTGTCACCACGATGACATTGCTGAACTCGACCTGGTCAATGAGGAGGTCGGCGATGTTGCGTTCGTCTTCCTCGCTGACCTCCATGTTCTTGTCTTTGAGGCTGTCAGCCTCGACCATTAGCCGCGGAAAGTTGTATGCGTCGACGACGGTGACCATGGTATCGAGCCGCGCTATCGAGGACAGCGAGCGGCCCGACTCATCCTCGAACGTAAATGTCTCCGCCACTGGCAACGGCTCAGAGACACCGGTCGATTCGATGAGGAGGTAGTCAAACCGTTGCTCGTCCGCGAGGCGCGCGACCTCGACAAGCAGATCCTCCCTAAGCGTGCAGCAGATGCAGCCGTTGGTCATCTCAACCAGCTTCTCATCCACTTGCTGGAGTGATACGTCTTCCCGGAGGAGATCAGCGTCGATGTTGACCTCCCCCATGTCGTTCACAATAACTGCGACCCGCAGGCCTTCACGGTTGTTGAGAACATGGTTCATGAGCGTTGTTTTGCCCGCTCCAAGAAACCCCGACAACACGGTTACGGGAAGAGAAGACCCCATGTCCGCCTCCAAATGAAAGGAACGTTATAACATATCACTGATCGGCGAAGGTTCAAGACCCACTTCCGCCATGACCCGAATCGCCACTTCTCAACGGGTCAAGCGTTTCATTGTCGCAGGTTGCCCGCTGCGTTCAATTCGCTTCGATGTGAAACTTGCCGACGCCTCAGGCAGCCCGGGCCTGCCGCCGCGCCAAGGCCGCCAACAGCCGCGAGTGCCGTTCATTGGTCAACGGGTAGTTCCACACTAGGAACGACGCCAACAGGAAGAAGAACGTCGGGATGACCGCGTACTCCAACCGAATCATCCAGAGCCCGGCCGCGTTGGGGTCAATCTGTGGGTCGTAGCCGGTGAGGTTCAGCACCTGCAACGCGATGAACAGGCCCACGGCGATGCCGATCTTGTCGATGGCGCCGAACACGGCAAAATACAGACCGGCGCGCTTCTGCCGGGTGACTGCGGTATCCACATCCACCACATCCGCCAGAATCGCCAGCGGCAGGTAGGCAAACGCGCCGAAGCTCGCCCCCTTCAGGACGTAGAAGACCAAAAACGTGTTGTAGTCGCCCGCACCGAGGAACGCGGTGGCCAGCACCATGAGGGCGGAATGGGCCATCGCGATGGCCAGGGAGCGGTGCTTGCCGTAGCGGCGCGCCAGGAACTGCCACAGGGGTATGGCGGCCACGCCCATGAGGTAGTAGAGAATGAACGTCCGGCCGATGCGGTCGCCCGCCTGCAGCACGTCCTCCATGAAGAAAACCAGCACGGCATGGCGGGACGCCTCGCCGATCACGATGGCCAGCGCCACATAGACCATGCGCCGGAAAGGCCCGATTTTCAGCATGCTGGACAGCTCGCGCCACCAGGCCCGCTGCCGGGGCGGCGAGGCGACCTCCCGTTCCGGGACCAGCAGGAGCAACAACGCAACGGACATCGGCAGAATCACCAGCAGGGTCCAGCCGATGCCGGTCAGCACCTCCCCGGAATCACTGCGGCCGAGCCACTCCTGATAGAACCAGATGACGACGCTGGCGCCGATGAGGCCGGCGATCACATAGACCTGACGGATCGCCGTGATGCGCGCCCGCACCATGTAGTTTTCGGAAAGCTCCGCGCCCCACGCGTGGTAGGGCAGCACGACGATGGTCCAGCCGAGATACACCACCGTGTTCCAGAGCAGCATGTACCAGATGTCCACCGGTGGCTCCGGCATGAACAGCTTCCAGATGCCGAGCATCATCACCGGCAGGCCAATCACCAGGTACGGCTTGCGCCGACCGAACCGGGTGCGCGTGCGGTCGCTGATCCAGCCCATCAACGGATCGGTGACGAAGTCCGTCAGCCGTGAGATCAGCAGCACAGTGCTGATCGCGGCGAGCCCCAGCCCGAGCTCGCCCGCATAGTAGGGGTGCAGGAACAGGGTCATGGGATAGCCCAGCACCGCAATGGGCAGCCCCAAACTGCCG
>JAPOYQ010000259.1:1473-4884 GCA_026706505.1 Gemmatimonadota bacterium | reverse complement strand
GGATTTGGCTGGCAAGGCTCAAGGCGTACCCGTTTATCGGCTCTTGGGCGGCAAGTTCCGCGACCGGGTGCGCCTCTACGTGGATAGCGCCCATGAGGACTACAAAGAGCGCGCCGAGGACGCGCGTGCAAAAGGCTTTACCGCAATTAAGTTTGATCTCGACGACGCGGGCCACCCGGAAAAGCTCGATCCTTGGAACTGGTCGGTGGCCCCTGCTGAACTGGAGGATCTGGTCGATCAAGCGCATCAGATCCGCGAGGCGGTTGGTCCCCACATGGACCTGGCTATTGACCTGCACGGGCGCTACGACGCCACGGCTGGGATGAAGTTCGCCCATGCGCTAGAGGGTCTGAATCTGATGTGGCTCGAAGAGCCGGTGCCGCCCGAAAATATCGACGCCCTCAAGCGCATCACCGACTCGACCCGCACCCCGATCTGCGCCGGTGAAAACGCCTATCTGCGCTACGGTTTCCGCGACATGCTCGAACAGCAGGCGGTCGATATCATCATGCCCGACATCTCCAAATGCGGCGGCCTATCCGAGTGTCGCAAGATCGCCAACATGGCTGAGACTTACTACATCCCCTTTGCCCCACACAACAATTCCAGTGCCTTGAGCACCGTGGCCGATGCCCACGTCTGCGCCAGTGTGCCCAATTTTCTCGCCTTGGAGTTCCATCGCTACGACGACCCGACTTGGAACGATGTAGTCCTTTCCGACGAGCCGGTGATTCAGGAAGGACACGTAGTGCTGAGTGAGAAGCCGGGGCTGGGAGTGGAGCTGAACGAGGCGTTTTTGCAGAGTATGATGGAGGATGGAGAGTCGCTCTGGCAGTAAGAATAAAGTTCTGAAACCGCATATAATAGGAAACCCGCCATGACCCAACGCAAAGCACACAACCCCGCCTGGCCCTGGACCAAGGACTTCCGCATCTCACAGGCCGTGCAGGTGGGCGATACGATCTATGTCTCCGGCCAAGGGCCGCTTGACTCGGAGGGGCAACTCGTCGGTGAAGACGATATGGCCGCGCAGTCGCGCCAAGTTTTTGCCAACATCCGCGCCGTGCTCGCCGAGGCCGGAGCGACCATGGACGACGTGGTCAAGATTACCTCGTTTATCACCGACACGGGCCGCTACGCCGAATACACGGGTGCCCGCGCCGAAGCCTTCCCCAACCACATCCCCGCTAGTTCTACCGTGACGGTCGCCGACTTGGTGATACCCGGTATGCTCGTCGAGGTCGAGGCCATAGCCGTGCTCGGCAGCGGAAGCTAGTCAGAGACAAACGTCTTCGGAAGAACATCCTTGACGCCTGCACAAGTCTTTGCCAAATAGGCTGTCAATTATCCTGTCAAATAAGGGCAAATTTTTGCCTAATTTCCTTGTTAAAAGAATATAAGTCCATTATATTATGTATGTTAAAAGTATGTCCTATCTGTCAAATTAACTGTCAAATAAGAGGACAAATATGGACTGGGAAAAGTTCTCCTTCGAGTACCAGCTCAACGATCGGAACCTCTTCCGCGATCTCGTCTCTATCGAGGCATACAAGGAAGCCTCTCTGAACCTAGTGTTTCCGCAGGAGTGGCAGAATCAGCTCGACAGGCTGAACCGAGTGCGTGCGGTTCATGGAACGACTGCGATAGAAGGCAACCCCCTTTCCGAGGCGGAGGTTGCTCAACAGATGGAACGACTTGAACAACAAAATTACGACGATGAAGGGAGGACCCCGACAAAGGAACAATTGCAGATCAGGAACGCCGGAGAGGCTCAGTCTTGGGTGAAAAAACGGTTTCTTCCGGACAGCCCACCTATTGGCTTGCAAGACATCCTCACAATGCACGAAATGATCACCCGAGATTCGGATACCCGCAACAATATTCCTGGGAAACTCCGCAGCTTTTCCGTTACCGTAGGCACTGAAGACCTTGGAGGAGTCCATAAAGGTGCCCCGCACGAACGGCTACCTCGCTTGATGGAGGAGTACATCGATTTCATCAACTCCCGCCAGTTCGACGGCGTTCATCCGGTTATACGCGCTCTGCTCGCCCACTTCTTCCTAGTAACGATTCACCCATTTGGAGACGGCAACGGCAGAGTCTCCCGGCTCGTGTAAGCAGGCATCCTCTTTCAGCTAGGATATAATGTCCATGGCTTCTATGGGCTATCCAACTACTTCTATCGCCATGAGCAGGAATACAAATCAGTCCTACAACAATGCCGAAAAAGTCAGCCTTTCGACATGACGCCGTTTATTCGCTTCGGCGTGGCTGGCTTTGCGAGGGAGCTCCAAGACATAAACAATTTCATCAAGACGAAAATCAATCGGCTGGTATATCGGACGATGATCGGACGAGCGTTCAATAAGAGGATGGGTGCTAGGCGGCGGATCCTGAACCAAAGAGAATCCAGTCTCCTAGACTTTCTCCTAAGCGAGACAGAGCCTATAGACCCCTTTTCAGATACCCCATCCCGCAGAATCAGTCTGTCAGAATTACTGGAGGCTAATTACGTGCAGTCAGCATATCGGAATGTCACGAGACGAACTTTTCATAGGGAGTTGATGCGACTCGGGGAACTTGGGTTCATCAAGTTCACTAGAGATGAGTCGGTTCAAGACTGGGTCGTGGAGCTGGATTTTGGAGCTATCTCAAAGTATTAACTACCTCGGCTCCCGATAGACATCCGGCCCAGAGCCGCCGACCAAAATATCCAAGTCAGCACCCTTGTCGGCTTGGAGCACGTGCTTGACATACAAGCCGGCATAACCCCGCGTGACAACCGGCGCGGGCGGCGTCCACGCTTGCCGCCTGCTTTGTAGCTCCTCGTCGGGTACGGCCATGTTCAACGACCTCTTCTCCAAGTCTAGCTCGATCAGGTCGCCATCCTGTACCAAGGCCAGTGGGCCGCCCACGGCGGCTTCAGGTGCGACGTGCAGAATCACCGTGCCGTAGGCCGTGCCGCTCATCCGCCCGTCCGAGATGCAAACCATGTCGCGCACCCCTTGCTGCAACAGCTTCTTGGGCAATCCGAACTTCCCGGCTTCGGGCATACCGGGGAAACCTTTTGGACCGATGCCCTTCAAGACCAGCACGCTATCTTTGTCCACGTCGAGATCGGGGTCATCAATCCGCTCTCTGTAGTCTTCTATACTTTCGAACACCACGGCTCGTCCGCAGTGCTGCATCAGCTCGGGCGAGGCGGCCGAGGGCTTGATAATCGCCCCATCCGGGCAGAGGTTGCCCCGGAGCACGGCGATCCCGGCTGCTTCCTTGAGGGGCTTGTCAATCGCGGCGATGACCTCCCGGTCGTAGCATTGGGCACCCGAGGTGTTTTCGCCGAGCGTCTTGCCCGTCACCGTCAAGGTATCCATGTGCAGATGTTCTTTCAGTTCCTGGATCACGGCGGGC
>JAPOYQ010000259.1:0-1463 GCA_026706505.1 Gemmatimonadota bacterium | reverse complement strand
CAAACCCCCGGCGTAGAAGAAGTCCTCCATCAGGTATTCGCCCGAGGGCATTAGGTTGACCAAGTGCGGCATGCGGCTGCCCAAGCGGTCGAAGTCGTCCAGTTCCAACTCGACGCCGAGCCGTCCGGCGATGGCTAACAGATGCACCACGAAGTTGGTCGAGCCGCCCAGCGCGGCGTTGACCTTGATGGCGTTTTCTATGGCTGGCCGCGTCAAAATGCGCGACATGCGCAAGTCTTCGCGGACTATCTCGACGATGCGATTGCCCGCCAAGTGTCCCAAGCGCTTGCGCCGCGCATCCGGCCCTGGGATCGCCGCACCGCTCGGCAGCGTCAGCCCGACAGTCTCGACCATGCAGGCCATTGTCGAGGCCGTGCCCATGGTCATGCAGTGGCCGTCCGAGCGCGAAATTCCGGCTTCGGCCTCCAGGTAATCCAAGCGCGAGATGCTCCCGGCCCGCAGCTCGGTCGTGAAGCGATAGACATCCGTGCCGGAGCCGATATTCTCATTGCGGAACTTGCCGTTGAGCATCGGCCCGCCCGTCACCGCAATGGTCGGCAAGTCCACGCTCGCCGCCCCCATCAGACAAGCTGGCGTCGTTTTGTCGCAGCCGGTTAGCAGCACCACTCCGTCGAGCGGATTGGCGCGGATGCTTTCCTCCACGTCCATGCTCGCCAAGTTGCGGTAGAGCATGGTCGTCGGCTTCATCAGCGTCTCGCCGAGCGAGGTAACTGGAAATTCGAGTGGAAAGCCCCCGGCCTCGTACACCCCGCGCTTGACCTGCTCGGCCAAGATCCGCAGATGGGCGTTGCAAGGATTCAAGTCCGACCACGTGTTGCAGATCCCGATCACGGGCCGGCCATCGAACATCTGCTCGGGATGGCCTTGGTTTTTGGTCCAGCCTCGCGACACAAACCCTTGGTGCCACTCGTCGCCAAACCATCCCGCACTGCGGAGCTTCTTTTCGTCGCCTGCCATAGTTACGCCGGCATCTTTCGCTGAGTGTGCGCGCGTCCCACTCGGGCTGTCTCCTCATTTCCCCCAGAGAACACTCGCGCCCCAGCGTCAATTTTCTCAGCGACCGTCTCGGGCGTGGACCCGTCCAAAAAGGCCACGCCGTTTTGCTGGCACGCCGCTTTGACCCGCTCGTGCGTCTCCTGCATCTCTTCGGGCCACGGCTGCGGCATCGTCCGATACCCCAGCGAGATGCTCAAGTCGCCCGGACCCATTTCGGCAAAGCCGATCCCGGGTACGGACAGGATTGCCTCGATGTGGGGCAGGGCCGCCACCGACTCGATCTTCAGCCCCAACAGCAACTCGCCTTCTGGGTTGAGCGGCCAAGGATCGGCCTTGGTCAGATACTCGTCGCGACTCGCGCCCCACACGCCTGCACACACCCCCTCTGAGCCAACGCCGCGCGTGCCCCGGCCCAAGTCAGCGCCGACGCCGATGGTGTTAACCGG
>JAPOYQ010000122.1 GCA_026706505.1 Gemmatimonadota bacterium | reverse complement strand
GCCCATCTGTCTCGACGAGAGCATCGTCGATCCGCGCACCGCCGAGCAGGCGCTGCGCATCGGCGCCTGTCGCTATATCAACATCAAGCCGGGAAGGATCGGCGGCTTGACCAACGCCCTCGCCGTGCACGATATGGCTAGGGATGCTGGTGTGCCGGTGTGGGTCGGGGGTATGCTCGAAAGCGCTCTGGGGGGATCAATCTGCGTGGAGCTGGCGACGCTGGAGAACTTCACCTACCCAGGCGACCTGTTCCCCTCCTCCCGCTTCTACCGCCGCGACCTGTCGCAACCGCCCTTGGAGCTGGCCGAGGGCTGCGTCTTCAAGCCCTCGACCGGCGATCTGCCGACGCCGGATGCCGAGCTGCTGGCGGCGCAGACCTTGCGCTGGAAGACGGTTACGCCGGACTCATCCTGATTCGCTGGTTTGTAATTAGGTAGCCAGCGGCGCTCCGCCGGGTATGGCAATGGAGATCGGCGATTTTGCGTACTGGGAGCGACAGGCAGTGAAATTGGCGTTGCGGTATTCGCCTAGGTGAATGAATCCCGAAATGCGGTCTTCCGCAGCGCGGCCCGCAAATAGGAAGGGGATGGTATCGCCTGGGCGGCTCACTTGGCTGCGCAACTTTACCTGATCGCCTTCGATGACGCCGGCGATGGGCTGCTGAGAAAAATCGCTTATATGGGTGCCGCCGATCCAATGCCCCTCTTGTTCAAGGAATAGCTGGTGCTGGCTGCTGCTGCTCGAATAGTTGATGGTGAGATCCCAAGAACCGCTGACATCAGTTGCCGGAGGGGCTAGCTCCGTCGATTGAGGACTCCGTTGCGCCGATAAGATGCGGAGGATCCGGTCGGCGACCACTTGGTCGTTGCCCGGCTGCATTTGGTTGGGCGTGATGCCGATGGAAGTGCGACCGTTGGCATCGCCGCTGGCCACGGCAATGCGGGGTTTGTTACGGGCGAAATCCTCGGCGACCTCTGCGCCAGTAATGTGCAAGACGGCTGGGTCCCAACTGATGGTGAGGACCGGGGCGCGGTTGGACAGGCCGGTGGGTTCGTTGACCTCAGTTGATACGCTGTCAATGCCGCGCACCCGCTGAGCGATGTAGTCGAGATAGGCCAGCCAAGTCTGCCATTCGGCGGCGTGATCGCGGCGCACCCACGCTTCTACTGCCGCTAGCATCCCCATGATTTCTTCCTTGCCGATTTTATCGTCGCGGCCCGGACCGTGGTGCGGCGAACTAAATTGCCACGCCGACTGGAGCAGGGCTTTGTCGCCTAGCACCAAGCCGGCGCACTGGGGCCCGCACAGGGCTTTGCCGCCGCTGTAGGCCACGACCGTGGCTCCCCTTTGCAAATGGACATTGGGAATGGTGAGGTTTTCGGCCGCGGAGTCGGCGAGGATGGGGATTTTGTGTGGCCGGGCCACGTCGGCAATGACCTCTAGGGAAAGCGGCTGGCCGGTGGCGGAACCCGCCCCCGTGGTTATGTAGATCATGGCGGTGCGGGGATTGATGGCTTGCTCCAATTCGACCCGAGTCTCGACCATGACGATTTCGACGCCGATGCTGCGCAGGGCGTGGTCGTAGGCATTGCGCGAGTACCGGGGGATGATGACTTGGGTTTTGTCCAAGCCGGTCAAATCCGGGATGCGGATCAGTTTTTCGGGATTGCCGCCGGTGACGCAAGCCGCGGTGATGTGCTTGAGACCGGCAGCGCAGCCCGCCGGAATCAGGCCCCATTCGGCCCCCGTGATGTCAGCCAGTCTTTGGCCGACGGCTTCCGCCAGTTCGTCGTATTGGACGAAGTAGCCCGAGGCTGCTTCCATGGCCGCCACAACTTCGGGGAGTTCGACGGAGCCGCCGATGATGGTAAACGTGCCACGGCAGTTGATGATGGGTTCGACGCCGATGGCTTGATATATATTTTGGTCGCTGGTGTCCAATGTCATGCAGGCCTCCCTTGTGGATTGTGTATGGACGAACTTGTGACGGTTAGGTCAGTCCCCAGATGCGGGCGGCCGTACCGCCTAGCATCTGATCTTTTTCGCGCGGGCTGAGAAAGTCGAAACCCTCTTGCACTAGGCGCAACTCTTCGCCTAGGGTCGGCCAGTTGTGCTTGGTGCGGTGGTGCCCTGGATAGCCGGTGCCCCACAGCATGCGCTCGGCCCCAAAGGCGTGGTGCAGGCGCTGGATGAAGGGATGCACGTCGGCATAGGGAAAAGTCTGCTTTGAGCGGCCGTGGACATCCGAGATTTTCACCGCCACGTTGGCGAAGTTAGCCAGCTCGACAATGGGCTGAAAAGCCTCGGGCGGTTCGTCGAGGTTGGGATAGCCCATGTGGTCCAACAGCAGGGGCATCTGCAGATGGCGGCGGGCGATTTCAGCTACTTGATCGGCGCAAGCGGCGTTGAGATGGAACTGGATGACAGCGCCCATTGCGGCTAGGACTTCCCACATAGGACGGTTCTGGGGCGTGGTCAGGACTTTCTCGTCCGGGTAGTACATGGGGTGGAAGCGGAAACCGAGCAAGCCGCGTTCCTCCATCCAGTAGCGCGCCTGATCGGCGTTGTCTGGGTTTTGCGGGTCGAGCATGCCGTGGCCGATAAAGCGGTCGGGGAAACGAGCCTGCGAATCGGCGATATAGCCGTTGTCCCAGGTGGACCAGCTAGTTTGCACCAAGACGCTGCGGTCAACGCCGTTTTGGTCCATGTCCTCGATTAGCTCGTCCGCGGTGGCGGGTTCGTCCGGCTTGGAGGTCCAGTTGGGGGCGGTGGGTCCGATGGGATATTTCTCGGACATTTCCCAGATGTGTACGTGGGTATCGACGATCATGGACGATTCCTTTCAGGTTGGTCGGTTTTGTGCGGGCCTTGAGATACGATAATAATCCAATGGACGTTACGCATGGACATCGAGGTATGGGATGCTTCGACTCCGCTGCGCTCCGCTCAGCATGACGGGTGATGACGCCTCATACTGTCATGCTGAGCGAAGCGAAGCATCTCATACCACTTATAGCTACATGCGCTTCTCATAGAGAAAAGGACGGCGCCAGATGCCGCCCATGTGATGCTCGTTGTGCAGGCGCAGGGCTAGGGTGTGGGTGCCGGGGGACAGGACATCGCTCAGATCGACATCCCATTCAAAGCGATAGTCGTTGTGCCACCACATGGGACGCCAGTCGCGGTGCCCCACCAAGTAGCCATCGACGTAGAGCCAGGCTTTGCCGAACAGGCCGGGAAAGTGGATATGGAGCGCTTGACCGGCCTCGGCTGTACTGATCTCGATATCCGTGCGATACCAGACAAAGCCATTGTACTCGCCGCCATCAGCCGCAGCAACTCCCTGGACTTCCATGTAGAGGTCGGTGCGTAGCGGTCGCCAAGAAGACAGGTCGAGATCGGGACGCCCCCAGCCTTGGTGCAGACCGGCGTCGTGTGGGTCCGTGCGGAAGGTCCATTCGAGAGGGAGCTTTTGCACTAGGCGACCTTGGGGTCCGTGCGTCAATTTGCTCAGATTCCGGTACTGTTCGACCTCGCCGGTCCACCAGGGATCGCCTTGCTCTAGACGGGTGGTGGTGAATGTAGGGTGCATTTGCGTCAGGCTGTCGCGCCAAGCGAGGCCCCGTTCGCCGGTCTGGACGGCGGCTGGATAGTTTACCTGCGTGACGGCTCGGGCGACCATGTCCATGTAGTTTTGCAAAACGCCAAAACCAGCCCTGACAAAGCGCACCCGCTGGACGAATAGGTCATCAGAGGGTAAATCGGCTACCAAGGCTTCGGCCTCGGCGACGCGGGGAGCCAGCGTTTGCACCAATTCTGGCGTGTACACCGTGGGGGCCAGCATGAATTCGTGCTCGTGGGACGGGGTCTGTTCCCAAGCGCGATGGATGGCTTGCCAATAGGCGCGCATGGGTGCGGCGGCTGGTCCGAAGAAGCGGGGATAGAACTCTTCCAGCACGGCTTCGACGTCCACATCGGGATTCCAGTAGAGACGACTTCTCAAGTACAGGTTGAGGAACGTCGTCGCCATAGCGCCCCGGCTCTCGGTATCGACTCCGAGGATGCCAGCGGCGCGGTAGTGCTGGATGTCTTGGCGGATGGCTTGGATGGAGGGGTTGGGGATGTCGCGCCAGACCAGCATGCTTTGGTCGTAGTCGTAGATGATGAGGCGGCCTTGCATGGTCTGGGCCCAGCGGTACATGACATCGCGGTACTCTTGGCTGGGAGGACAAGCGGGATCGTCCATGCCGTGGATGGGGCAGACGTCGATGGGGGCTAGGTACGCCACCAGAGGCTCGGCGGCTACTGTGTGGCGCTGGGGCGGCAAGGTGATGTTGGAATAGGCTAGGAAGCCAATGCGGCGGTCGGGGAAACGGACTTGGGTTAGCTCGGCGACGTTGTTGTACAGGGCCATGAAGGGGTCGGTGAGGGCCGGGGACATGAAGTTTTTGTCCCATAGGCCAGCGGCCAAGACCGAGTCGGAGGCGCAGGCCAGATCGTAGAGGCCATCGTCCATGCCCAGGGATACGGCTTGGGCTCCCTCGGCAAAGCGCTCCATGACTTGCGCGGCAATGTGGCGGGCTGTGGCGGGGTCGGACAGGCAGATGGCTTGGGCCGAGGTCCCTGCGCCCGGCAGATCGGCGACGTAGTGGCCCAAGGCGTGGCCAGCCGGCACGGACAGGTCGTTGAGCCGATTGCGTCGCATGAATTCGGCGCGGCCGCTGTTGTCGCCGAGCCAAGAGAGCCAGTAGCGCCGCACCTCAAAGGGCGGGGCATAGGCCACGTCGAGGGCGTTGATGGTTAGGGTGAATTGTTGAGGGATGCTGGCACCGAAGTCGGTGGGTAGGTACCAACGGCAGCCCCAGTGGTGTAGCAATTCTATAGCGGCA
>JAPOYQ010000393.1 GCA_026706505.1 Gemmatimonadota bacterium | reverse complement strand
ACCCCGGATCGCCGAGCGGCTGTCGGTGCGCTCCCGGACCTGCCCGACGCGGTTTTTGCCCTAGGTTTTAGCGGCTACGGCAACTCCATTGGTCTGCTGGCCGCCGAGCGCATGGTGGAACTGGCTCTAGACGGACGCGACCCCGGCCCCCTCGCAGCGGCGCGTTTCTAGAGCGGTTTCACAATGCAAAAGAGGAAGGGAAACTATGCGCATTGCTACCGGCATCATCTGCCTGATTCTGAACTTGGCGACGGTCGGAAGTCTGCGAGGCGAGGAGTACCCGCCGGGCACGTTTCAACTAACGCCGACAGTGGACCTTCAGTTGCAACCGGTTCAGGTGCGAGTGCCGGAGCGGTTCAGCGGCATTCCTCGCGACCTCAGCCTCAACCTGCCTCCCGGGTTCTCAGCTACCGTCTTTGCGGCCTACGACTTCGCGCAGCCGCGCTTTATGGCGGTGAGTCCCGACGGAGTGCTCCACGTGACCGATATGAGGGCCAAGACAATTGTGGCCCTGCCCGACAGGGACGACGACGGCGTGGCCGACGAAGCCATTGTCGTTGCCCGCGGGTTTGAGCGTGCTCACAGCTTGGCGTTCTACAAGGGAGCGATGTACGTCGCCGACACCCATCGGATCGTGCGGTTGACGGATGCAGACGGCGACGGGCTCTACGAGAAACGCGAGAACCTCGTGCCATCCCTGCCCAGGGGCGGATGGCATTCGACGCGCACGATCGTCTTCGACGAACGCCACGAGAAATTCTATGTCGGCGTAGGGTGGCCGTGCGACATGTGCCGGCATCCCGATCCTGAGCGGGGGACTGTTCTCCAGTTCAACGCCGACGGCAGTGGCCGTCGGGTCTTTGCCAGTGGGATCCGCAACCCCATCGGCATGGCGCTGCATCCGGCTACCAACCAGTTGTGGGCCACCAACAACGGCCACGATACCGAGGGCAACAGCTTGCCACCGGAATGGATCGACGTCATCCGGGATGGCGGCTTCTACGGCGTGCCCTTTGCCTATGGGTACCAGGTGTACGTCGACTTCAACCTGCCCAGGTACCGGGAGAACCTGCCGCTCTCCGCGCAGGATTCGTCGCTCGTGGAGAGCATGGAGCGGCCGGTCGCCTTGATTCCGGCTCACTTGGCCCCCATGGGCATACACTTCTACACCCACGACCAGTTTCCACCCCAATATCGAGGGGTGGCCTTCATCGCCCTGCACGCGGGGCACGCCAAGCTGGCACCCGTACCTGGGTACAGCGTCATCGCTCTGTTCAGCGAGCCGGACGGTTCCAACGCCCGCATCGGCGACTTTGCCACGGGCTTTCAGACCGGCACCGAGGTCGCCGATGTGTGGGGATTTCCAGTGGGCATCACCGCGGACGGCCGGGGCAACCTCTACATCTCCAGCGACAAACGTGTACGCGCCATCCTGAGAATTGAGCACAGTCCCATCATCGCCTCTTGGGAGCACACCTTCCCGCAAGCAGTTACCTACGGCACGACTCTCGCAGTCGAGGCCACCGTCCATCTCGAGCGGCTCGCGCCCGGCGGCGAGGCCCCCATCGTCACCGCGGACCTCAGCGCCTTGGGCGGTCCGCCGGACGAGCCGCTGGAAGAGACGGGGAATGATACCTACCGTCTGAGCTCCTCTTTCGCAGTGGATGTTCCCGCGGGCCTGAAGACTGCGTCGATCCACATCGAACAGCGCGTCGGCTCCGAGACGCATGTCGTCAGGCTACCGGCCACCGTGGCCGTAGAGCCCGACGACGCAATTGCGGATCTCGCGATCTACGACGAGACCCTAGCCAACGGCTGGACCGCGAAAAACGGGACTTGGCTCACGGACTTCAACCTCGATCTAGCAGAGGAGGAGGTGGTATTCCGGGGTGATCGAGCCGCGGCCTTTCCAGTGCAGTACAAGGACTGGGACTGGGTCGTGAAGTTCCTCCCCGACAAACCCCTAGATCCCGTCGGCTACGACCGGGTGCACTTTGCCTTCCATCCGGGCAACTCGATGCTCCGGGGCCAACCCCGCTTCAGCATCTACCTATCAGAGACCCTGATCGATTTGGTCGCGGAGGGCCTGATAGAGGTGGAGTCACCGCAACCGGACAGCCATCGCTTCGGAGAAGACCGTTGGCAGGTGGTGGAGGTGCCCCTGAATGCCTTTGGCGCGCAGAAGGAGATCCGCGAAGTAACATTCTCGGGCAATTTCCGCGGCCGGTTCTACATCGACGACCTGCGGCTCATGGGTGCTGCTCCGGCGACTGCGGTGGAGGAGCACGAGTTGCCCTTCTCCTTTTCCCTAGAGCAAAACTTTCCCAATCCTTTCAACAGCGGCACGATGATCGGTTTTACCCTGCCCGATCGCGGCGCTGCAACGCTGACCATCTACAACCTCCTCGGTCAGCGAGTCACCAAGCTGGTCGAAGGCGAAGGTCGCGCCGGGGTTCACTCTATCCACTGGAATGGGAGGGATGATAGGGGACGGAATGTGGCCGCTGGCGTATATCTGTACCGACTGAAATCGGCAACGCACGTGCAGACGCGGAAGTTGGTCCTCCTTCGCTAGGGGCCCGTCTGGGTATTCAACCTAGGGAGTATGATCCGTATCGACGGGCGCTTCGTCGTTGTCTAGGAAGCGCTCGGTAGTATTGTGGGTCGCCGGGCTGGTGCGGAAGTCGGCGATCCAGGGCTGGCGGAAATAAGCCTGCTTTTCGCGCGGCAGGCTGTGCAGCACCACAGGGGGGATCTTCAGCCGATGCCAGTGGGTAGCCAAATGCGAATAGGCGTTTAATACGGTGACGCGCGGGGTGTCGCGGCGCCACACCGGTCCGGCGTGGCACAAGTTTTCGGTGAAAAAAACTGCGCTACCGGCTGGGCAGGCGTACGTGGTAAGGAAGGGACTGCGCTTGCCTTCTTCCAGCGACAGATGGCCTTCGTGGATGGGAAATTCCGACTTGTGGCTGCCGATTAAGAAATGGGTACTCTGATCTTCTAGCGCGATATCGGTCAATTCAAAAATAACCCGCACCATACCGGCGTGGATGCGCCCGTTCTTCACTCGGTAGCCAAAAATGGGATCGGCTTGACTGGGGCCGCCTCCGTGTAGCCCGCCGTGCTCCTCGCCCTTTTTGCGCCAGACGCAGCTACAGCCTTCTAATCTTATATCAGGCCCAATTATTTCCCGAATCACATCGACTACTTGGGGATGGTCAATCAGTACGCTGGCCGGGCCGCCGGGCACGTCGCGGTGTTCGGGCGGCAGCGATTCGGGGTCGTGTTTGATGCGGTCGATCTGATCGACGATGGCGGCGACTTCGTCGGGCTTCAGGATGGCGGGGCGCACCAAAAAGCCGGTGAGGTCAAAGCGGAAGCGTTCTTCTTCGGTCATGGCCATGGGATATCTCTCGGGAAAATGTTTTTCTGTGAGTATAGGAGACGAACCGATCTTGTGAAGCCGAGGACAACCTGATCTTAGTTGACCCCCTGCATGAGGCGTTGGGTGATGGAGCCTTCCTGGGTCAGGGCGTAGATGATCACGTTGACCGCCATCTGATTGCGGCGCGGGTCGCTGCCCCAGCCTACGCCGCCAATACCGACCATCCGGTCGCGGATGAAATACCCGGTGACGATGTCCCTCCAGTCAATATGGCCCCCAGTACCACCTTCCAGAGAGAAAAAGGCATTGAAAATGGGATGGTCCGGGAGTAGGCGTTCGGACCAGAAATCATACCCTGGCACTAAGCCTCCGTACTTTATCAAGGCTTCGCTATGGTAACCTCCCATAATGAAGCCCCCGGACATCATATAGCGGGCATAGTTTTCCATTTCGCCCTCGTTGAGTGAGCCTTGAGGGATGAGAATGGGTAATTCGAGCAGGCGTCTGTCGTCGTAGGTGATCGTGCCGATAAACTCGGCTTTGAGTCCAGTGTACTCATTGATAACGTCGCACAAAGCCTCGATTGAGCCCAGATTCAAATTGCGGAAGTTCTCCATTTGATCGGTAACACCGCGGGCCGAAATCACATGGGCTATTTTGATGAATCCCTTGATCGCCTGGGGATCGCCGGTGTCCTGGACGACCATGGCCCGGTAGCGGCCGGTATCCATGCTATTGACATCGAGCATCTCCAAGGCCATGTCGATTTTGTGCTCCGGCATTCGCGTACTGGTCACCGAGGTGGAGACGAGCTTGGGCTCGAGTGCAAAGCTGTTCGTGGAGTTATCGGTAATCGGCTTGAACAAGCTAATACCCGAGTTGCCGACGTGGCTGGAAATCAACGAGCGGACATTGAAGTTGGTCGTGGCCTGCACTTGATCTAGGCGGGCGGCGGCCAAGTGGACTTGGCGGCGGGCCAGTTGGCGCTTGGGCTTGGGGATCTTGCGCAGTTCTAAGGGCTTGGTCAAGCGAGGTTCGCGTTTGATGAATTTGGTGCTGAGAGGCCGAGGGGCTTTGATCTCGACTTGTCGAAAGGGGTTGAGGGCAACGAAAACAAACATGAGGCCGACGGCTAGCGCCAAGGACAGGAGAAGACTTCGGCGCAGGCGACCGACCAATTCGGCGAGATCGAAATCGGAAGCGGGAGATTTAAAGCGGGAAGAACTCATCGCGGCCCCCAGAGTGGAGGTTGAGGAGATCAGCCGACAAATAGGTGCTCAAGATACCCCAATCCACCGCTGCAATCAAGCACTGGTAGTGGCCGCAACGGTGTTGGTTCCCGGTTCGCTGCCTAGCGTCAGCGTGCTTCTGGCTTGGCCAATTGCTCGCCGGCTAGGCCCTGTTGGTTATCGCCGGAGACCTTCGTCAAGGTCTGGGGTATCATCTGATCGACAGCGGTGATCTCCTGCTCGGGAGACCCTGACCACTCAGACACATCCCACAGTGCG
>JAPOYQ010000488.1 GCA_026706505.1 Gemmatimonadota bacterium | reverse complement strand
GGTCACGGCTCCGGGTGACTTCAACCGCCCGGACCTCGACTACGCGGAAAGGTATTACGCGGCCTTGGGCGAGGCTGGAGTGGCCCACGTCAAGCTCGGCTATTGGCACTGGCAGCCGGATACGCCTTACTGGACGCAGTTAGAAGAGGTGCGCGGTTTTATGGAGGGGTTCCAAGCGCTGTCGGAAAAATACGGCGTCAAAACTGTCATTCACAATCATTCGGGCGCGTCCATGGGGCTCAATGCCTGCGCCGCGATGAACATCGTCAAGGACTGCGACCCGCAATACGTGGGCGTCTTTGCCGACCCTGGGCACTTGTCGCTGTGCGGCGAGCCGATTGCCATGGCTCTCGACGTTGTGCGCTCGCATTTGTGTCTGCTCGCTTTGAAGGATCTGGTCCACCAGCGGCCCCTGAGTATCACGCAGCAGGGTGCGCCCTCCACCAGCGTCGTGCGCATGGGGCAAGGTTTTGTCGATTGGCCTTCGGTGATTGCGACCTTGAAGCGGCTGGACTTTTCCGGCCCGGTCAGCTTTCACAGCGAGTATAGCGGCGAGCCGGTGGAATCCGTCATCGACTTGGCGCGGATTGACGTGCGCTTTTTTACGGCGTTGTGCCAGAAAGGGGAAGATCATGCTTAAAGCGGGATTTATCGGCGCGGGGGGTCGCGGTCAGGGCGCCCACTACCCATCGGTCCAGCGCCTCGCCGACCGCGTGGAGATGGCTGCGGTTTGCGAGTTGGACGAGGAGCGCCTCAATCAAGTGGTCGCCAAGTACGGCTTTACGCGCACGTACCAAGACCACCGCGCCATGCTCGACGAGATCGACCCGGACATTGTCTACTGCGTGATGAACGAGAAGTGGCTCCTGCAACCGGCCCTCGATTGCCTCGCCGCGGGCAAGCACCTGTTTATTGAAAAGCCGCCCGGGGCCAACAGCGACGAAACGCGGGCGATTTTGGAGGCTGCCGAGCGCCAAGGCGTCTGGGTGATGGTCGGTCTGCAACGCCGCTACACCGCGGTCACTCGCGAGGCCATGCGCCTAGTGGCGGCCAAAGGCCCGGTGTCGCTGGCGACGACGACCTTCAACAAACAGCTTCCGCAGAGCGCGGACGAATTCACCACGACCTTGTGGAACGACTTGGTCCACATCGTCGATCTGCTGCGCTACATGGCCGGCGGCGAGCCGGTGGAAGTTACGGCCTATCAGGACAAGTTCGGCGGCGAGGGCTTCAACCACTATACGGCGCTGGTGCGCTTTGACAATCGCGCGACCGGCGTGATGCTCGGCAATCGCGCTTCTGGCGGGCGAGTGTTGCGCTCGGAGTTACACGGCGTGGGTATTGGCTGCTACATGAAAATTCCCAGTGAAATCGAAATCCACGAGGACAACCAAGTGCGCACCCTCGGCGGCTGGGAAATCGACGGCGTACCCCAAGACGACGTGCCCCGCTACGAGGGGCTGCTGACCATGCACGAACACTTCATCGATTGCGTGGTTGAAAGCCGGCAGCCGATCACTGACATCCGCGACGTGATTCATTCGATCGCGCTAGTGGATCAAATTGAGGCGGCTGAGATTATGGCGGCGAGAACGTAAGTCATGCTTTTTTGCGAGGGAAGCAATAAAAAAACTTTCTAGCCTTGGAAATGGGGATTACCTAGGGAAAGTTTGAGCGCAGATTCCACGCGCCCGCAATTCGCTCAATTCTGAAAGAGTATAAAAAACAAAAAGATGGGGGCTGCTCACGTAAGTGGCCCCCATCTTTTTGTTGTACATAAAATATAAACAATTAGCTGAATGTTGTCAAATGAAATAGATCATAACATCAATATAAATATATAGATACGTCATTTTTATATTGACAAGAATAACACCTCCCAGTACCCTTTGTCAACGCGAAAATTCACCATCCAAAGACAGCAGAATCGCAGCTACTTTTCCCCACAATGGAGGGAATCCATGGAGAATGCCATCGCCTCTCTCGTCAATCTGCCCAAACCCACCGGGCGGATGCCTTTTCACCTGTCCCCGGATGGACGGCTACTCGCCCTTGGCGTACAGAGGCGCATCCAGGGCGCACGAGGACCGAGATTTGACGAGTGGGGTGTTCCTACGGAAATGGCTGGTAGTTCCGTGGTTGTCGTGGGTACAGCCACCGGGGAGTCGATGCAGCCTTTTCCCGAAGACAGCGTAAGCTGGGGTGCTCAGTGGTCGCCAACAGGCGATAGGCTGGTGGCCTGCGTGCGGCACGAAGGGGTGGCATGTCTGGGCCTGTGGGACGTTGGCACGGGGGAGGTTGAGTTGCTGCGGAATGCGCCTGTTCTAGTCCGCTTTGGTTTTGATCTGCCGGTGTGGACACCCGATGGCGAAGGCATTGTAGTACCTCTGTGGCCAGCCGATCGCGACTATCGGGAAGATGCGCACGGCCCCGTGCCAAAGATCGACGTCAGATCCAACGATCCCGATGCAACCACAGAGGTCGAGCCAGCTCTACCGAGTAGGAGGCTGTGCGACTTGGGCCATATCAGCCTCTCGACTGGATCGGTCAAGAGGCTGCTCCAACAATGGGCCTCCGGCCACTGGCACATCGCGCCCGATGGCCGGCATGTGGCCTGTACGCGCTACGTCGAAGGTGTAACGAGCTTGCAGTACTCCCTGTTTGAGCTTTCCACCGTGGATATCGAGACCGGAGTGGAGAGGGTGCTCGCCTCGGACATCGCCAGCGCTTTTGGCATCAACTACGCGTGGTCCCCGGATTCGGCGAATGTTGCGTACACCTCCTTCGGTAGAGATCGGCCCGACGAGCTGTTCGTCGTCGCGGCCGATGGTTCTAAGGAGCCTGTAAATCTGACTCCGGGGCCGGAGTTCGACCTCTTGCTGAAATACGACACGCCGCGATGGAGTCCGGATAGTTCGAAACTGCACTCACTCGGTAGCAAGGCTTGGTGGCAATTCGATCTGGAATCCGGCCAGCACCGCTGCGCATCGATTCCAGAAGAGTGGTCTATGCGCCATTGGATCGCCCGACCGACTGAACCCACCATTCAATTGACGCCGGCCGGGGGCCTGCCTGTCGTGCTACAGAATCGGTCTGACCTGAGCGAGCAGGTCGCCCATTTGGGGCAGGACGGAGAGCTGAAGCACGTAGCAGATATCCCTGGCACGTGCACGGGTCAAATTTGGTGCATGGAAGTGGACGATTCCTCTGGGTGCTACTACCTGATGGCGGAGGAGGCAAAGCGTCCACCTTCCGTGTTGCGCATAGAGGATAGAAGCCATGACTGGTTGTTTTGCCTAGCGCCTGAAGTTCAGGTGTCCAAACTCGGCCGCAGTGAATTGATCGACTTCGAAGCAGCCGGTATGCAATGCCGGGGAGTGATGTTGCTTCCTCCTGAGACGCGACCGCCGCATCCGATGATCGTCAGTGTGTATGGGGGGTACCGAGGTGTGGGGACGATCAATCGCTTTAGTCTCCAAGGGCCGCAGGCTATCGAGCCACAACTCCTGTGCAGCGCCGGCTACGCGGTGTTGTTCCCGGAGGTGCCGCTGGGAGAGAAGGACCCGATGACAGGTCTGGTGGAGCCGGTACTCAACTCTGTAGACCGGGCGGTCGAACTCGGTCTGGCCGATGGCAGCCGCGTGGGGTTAATGGGTACGAGTTATGGCGGATATAGCACTGTGGCGCTGATCGCGCAGACCGACAGATTCCGAGCTGCGTTGGCCATTGCCCCTTGGGGTGTGAATATGACGAGCTTCTACAGCCACCATATAGGATGGTGCGAAACGGGACAGGCCCGCCTTGGCGGCTCGCCGTGGGAGAATCGGGCTGCGTACATCGAGAACTCGCCTTTCTTCTACCTGGACCAAGTGTCTACTCCACTACTGCTCGTGTGTGGTACAGGGGACCGGGATGGTTCCAATCAGGCCGAAGAGACGTTCGTCGCCCTGCGCCGACTCGGCAAGCGCGTCGAGCTACGGCTGTACAAGGATGAGCACCACGGCACATCTGCTTGGTCCCGCGATGCTCTCGATGATCTGTGTCGGCGCGTCCTAGATTGGTTCAATTGTCATGTGGCTGAGGCGCAGCCCCATGAGGAACTCGTCTAAGAACGCTTCTAAAAACCTATAGGAGGAGATATGTGGCCGACGTTGCGAGACTTTCTGAGCGTGCCTGATGAACTCACGGGGAAAGGGGTTCGCATTGCCGTTGTCGACGGAGATTTCCCAAGCCATCCCGATATCACCACCAACGAACAACGTACAACTTACAAAGTAATGGTGATGGAGTCTGAACCGCAGCCCAAGGTGTTCGAGGCGGAGCCTGGACCATGGAAAGGAGGCGCGCATGGGTTGTGGGCTGCGGCTGCGGCCGCTGGCTCAGGTGCTGAATCGCAGGGTCTGTACCGGGGTATCGCGCCGGAGGCCGATCTCTTTCTGGTTGCCGAATACTTCCCCGGCCAGAGCCAGGATCCTGAAGGACGATATACGGCACATATCAAGGCGCTAGAATGGGTTCGAGACAACTGGAGTAAGTACGAGATACGAGCTGTATTGTCGGCACGCCGATGTGGGGTCGACTCAAGCCTTCTGCCTTGGCAAACGGAACCAATACGTATCTTGTGTGAAGAAATAGCGGCCGATGGTCTGCTCGTAATGGCAGGGTCGGGGAATACATCCGATCGGACTGCCGGGCTTACCGAACCTGCGGCCCCGTCGGTGCTTTCGGTTGGCGGGATCGCGATTTCTTCGGATGGGGACCTAGACCAGGCCGCAGCGTTTCCGGGGAGCCGGGGAACGACCTTTGAGGGAAAATGGGTTCCGGAGATTCTGGCGCCTGCGGAGAACATCGTCCTCCCTCATGGAACCGATGAAGAGATCGAAAACCACTTTTATGACAAG
>JAPOYQ010000275.1 GCA_026706505.1 Gemmatimonadota bacterium | reverse complement strand
TCCGGCTCTGGCGGACGCATGTTCATTGCCCTTTTTCACCTTGCGACTTTCACATGGAGATCCAAGTCCATGCAAAGTGACCGACTCATCGTGGTGGAGCCGGGGAAAATCGCACTGCAAAAGGCCGACGTCGACGAGAGAGTGCACCCCTAGGAAGCGCTGGTGGAAACCGAGCGTTCGATCGTCAGCGCCGGGACCGAGGGCGCGGGCTTTATCGGGCTGGTCAAGCAAATTCCCTTCGGCAACGAGGGGCAGGGGCAGTATCCGCGCGGCACGGGTATGGGAATTTGGGCAAGGCGCTCAAGGTGGGCGACGAGGAGGAGGGGGTGGCGGAAGGCGACCGGGTGCCGTCCTCATTAGCAACCACGCGTCGGCGGTCAAGGCCGACGCGCGGTGGATGGCGATGCCGTTGGCGAAAGTGGCGCCGGGCGAGCACATGGTGTTTACGCAGATGGCCCGGGTCAGCATCGCCGCGCTGCGCTCGTCGAGCGTGCAGCCGGGCGACAAGGTGCTGGTGGGCAATTTCGCCTGCCAGTTGTTTCGCCTGGCGGGAGCCGACGTGATGCTGGCCGATTTGTCCGACTTGCGGCTGGAGCAGGCGCGGTCCTGCGGGATTGAGCACACGGTTAACTCGGAGCGCGAGGACCTGGAGGCCGCGGTCAAGGACTGGACGGACGGAGTCGGCGCTCGGGTCGGCGTCGAGGCGATCGGGATGCGCGAGGTGGTGGCGCAGACTGTGATGTGCACGGCACGCTATGGCGAGGTGATCCTGCTCGGCTGCCCGCGCGCACACGCGACCTCACGACGTGACTCCGATGCTGTTGCGGATCCACCTCAAGGCGATCAAAATGATCGGGGCGCTCGTGGGCGTTTTCAGGAGCGAAGAGGGTGATGCGACCTGGGAATACCTTGAGCCCTCGGAGCAGCAGAATTCGCGGCAAACGATGAACTTTTCATGGTCATGGGGTGCAGAGACGATAATGATGTCTTTATCACTGAGACAACTGAAGATTTTCCGGGAGGGGCCTATCCCTTAGGATGGACTCGCAAGTATGGCCATGAAAAGTCTTCGTTTTCTTGCTGGGGCTTGATGGGCAGAGTTGCCAGACCGCGGAGTTTCAGAAAATCGTTCCGAATGGCGCAGACTGGGTCACCGGTGGGTAAACCAAAGAAAATATTCACAATCCCCTCCCAGTGATGGACGAGCTTTTCAGGACAATAACACCCATGGACAAAATTTAAAACGGATCGCGCGGACATGAACACGGCACTCCAGGGTCTCACCATCATCATCAGTGGTGTCGGCGGTTGCCTCGCTTACTTTTACCTCTCCAATCAGCTGCTCGACAAAGTCCTGTTCCCGCCGCGCGGCGAGAACGCCGGAAAGAACGTCATCCGCGCCAACCTGATCCGGCCGTGGTTATTCATATTCCCGGTCATTTTCATGATGGGGGTCTACTATGTCTACCCGGTTTTCGAAACACTGCGCTTGTCGCTCACCGACCGCGATTTGGGCGGTGCGTTTGTCGGTCTTGCGAACTTTCATGAGATGTTCAGTCAAAAGAGTTTCTTGGAAGCGATGCGCAACAATATTTTGTGGCTGATCGTCGTACCCACTGCGTCGACGGCGATTGGTCTCCTGGTCGCCCAGCTGACGGACCGAATTGCCTGGGGCAACATCGCCAGGACGATCATCTTCATGCCCATGGCGTACTCGTTTGTCGGCGCCTCGATGGCCTTCTTGCTGATCTATGATGGCCGCCCCGAGGTTGGGGTTCTGAACGCGGTCTGGATGCAGTTCGAAGGCGGGATCGGCTCGTTTCTTTTTCTGCGGATATTCCCGGCCATCACCCTGTTGGGCTTCGCCGCGGTGGCGGCGTATGTCTGTTATCTGTTCCTGCGCCCCTTCTTCATTCCGGAGGAACGAAAAGGCGGAATCATCAGCGCGGCTCTGAGAGCAGTTGCCACCGCGGTCGCAGCCTATCTCGCCGTCTTGGCGCTTCTGAACGTGACCGATGTGTTCACGATCACCTGGACTTACGGCAAACCCCAGTCTTGGATGTCGTTACCGTTCTGGAACAATTTCTTCCTGATGGCCGTTTTGATATGGACCCAAACCGGCTTAGCCATGGTGATCCTGGCGGCGGCGCTGCGCGGCATTCCGCAGGAAACGGTTGAAGCCGCCATCATCGACGGTGTGAAGCCGTTCCAGTTATTTTTCCGCATCAAGATCCCGCAAATCCTCGGCACAATCGTCGTGGTGTGGACCCTCATCATGGTGGTCACGTTGAGGGTGTTCGACATAGTCTTCACGATGACCTACGGTAATTGGGAAACCGAGGTCCTGGCAAATTACTTGTACCGCACGCTGTTCGTGAACCTTGACTGGGGCGTCGGGTCGGCGTCTGTGATCATCCTCGTGCTGCTCGTGTCGCCGATTATGATCTATAATGTGTCCAGAAACCGCTAAGAAATAGGCAGGATTGACCATGGACGGAATAGTGGAATCCAAATCATCGCTCAGAAAATGGGCGGTGCACATCACGGTCGCTTTGCTTGTCGCGGTGTGGGTGGCTCCGACGCTGGGTCTGTTCGTCTCGTCGTTACGAGACAGAGCCCAGGTCTTTTCTTCAGGATGGTGGTTAGCGGTCTTTCCATTAGAGATACACGAAATTCACCGGGCTGCCGATCCGGACGACTTTCGCCGGGCTGACGGCGACGTCTTTACGGTCTCGGGCAATCTGTTCGGTGAGGAGGGCTCGAAGAAGATTACCGTCTGGGGCACCTCGTCGCGAGCGATTGATGCCTATGTTCCGGGCGACGTGGCCGACCTGGGAGACGGCGAAAGCATCACGGTTCAGGTCAACGGCGACTACGTCTGGCGCGGCAACGACGATCAGTTGAGCGGCCGCGGACAACGCGTATTCGTCACGGCGAGAGGGCCACCCGAATTTACGCTCGAAAATTACCGCTGGATGCTGTTCGACAAGAAAAACAGCCAAACTATGACGAAGGCCTTTCTCAATACGCTGACCGTGGCAATTCCTTCGACGATTATCCCGATCGCGGTGGCCGCATTTGCCGCCTACGCGCTCGCCTGGATAAAATTCCGAGGCAATGCATTGTTGGTCTCAGCGATCGTCGTGGGCCTAGCCGTGCCGCCCCAGATTGCTTTGGTCCCCATACTGAGGCTGCATCTGGACATTGGTATCGGCAAGAGCTATCTGGGCATGTGGCTCGCCCATTCCGCGTTCACACTGCCGTTCGCCCTCTTTCTTTTGTACAACTACATGGCCGGCATTCCGCGAGAAATTGTCGAAAACGCCAAGCTCGACGGCGCGACTGATTTCCAGATTTTTGTGAGGATCGTTCTGCCTCTCAGCATTCCGGCGATCGCCTCGTGGACGATCATCCAGTTTCTGTGGACGTTTAACGATCTCCTGGGGCCTATGGTGTTTCTGCACGACAATACCGGTGACAACGAGGTCCTGACACATAAACTTCTCAAATTGCTTGGAATGTGGACAGGCAACTGGGAACTCATTGCGACGTCGACCTTCATTTCCATGGCGGTGCCGTTGGCGGTCTTCTTGGCCATGCAACGATATTTCGCGCGCGGCCTGTTGGCCGGATCGATCAAAGCGTGACCGGTTGAAGAATTGAGAGCAGGGCGTCGCTGCACATGGCGTCCAAGAACCGGGTCCGGCAGAGGCGCCGGACCGTAAACAAACAGGGACGGCCCGATGTCCGAAATGAAGCTGACCAACGTCGAAAAAATCTATGGAGGAGCGGTCAGGGCCCTCGAGGATATCAATCTTGATATCGAGAGGGGTGAGTTGATCGTCCTGCTCGGGCCGTCGGGCTGCGGCAAGACAACCCTTTTGCGCATGATCGCCGGGCTCGAGACCATCACGTCGGGCACGCTGGAGATCGAGGGGCAGGTCGTCAACGATGTGCCGCCGGCCCAGCGTGGCATCGCGATGGTGTTCCAGTCCTATGGGCTGTATCCGCACATGACCGTGCGCAAGAACATGAGCTTTGCCCTCGAGCTCGCCAAGAAATCGCGTCGGGAGATCAATGCCGCCGTCACACAGGCAGCGCGGATCCTCCAGATGGAGCCCTATCTCGACCGACTGCCGAAGACGCTCTCCGGCGGCCAGCGCCAGCGGGTGGCCATCGGCCGGTCCATCGTGCGTGACCCCATGGTTTGTCTTTTTGACGAGCCGCTCTCCAATCTGGACGCCGCCTTGCGGGTGGCCACCCGGATTGAGATTGCCCAGCTCAAAGAGTCGATGCCCGAGAGCACCATGATCTACGTGACCCACGACCAGGTGGAGGCCATGACCCTGGCGAGCCGCATCGTGTTGCTCACCCCCGGCGGGCGCGTTGGTCAGGTCGGCAGACCGCTGGAACTGTATACACGGCCCCAAAACGAGTTTGTCGCCCAGTTCATCGGCTCGCCCGCCATGAACCTGCTTCCCGGCGAAGTCGTCGACACCGGAGAGCGGACCGCCATTAAACTCGACACCGGCGGGGTTGCCGTCTCGGCTGTCCCGACGCGAAGCTCGGAGGAAGGCCTGAAGGTCAACGTCGGGGTTCGGCCGGAGGATTTGGCGGAAACCGACGGCGATTGTATTTTCGAGGGCAAGGTGAGCATCACCGAGGAATTGGGTGAGATGACTCTGCTCCACTTTGACCGGGTGCAGGACAAAGATACCGTGCTCGCAAAGCTGCCGGGCATTCACACGGGGTTGCGCGGCAACACGGTCAAACTGACCGCCGAGCCCCCCAAGATTCACGTCTTCCACGAGGGCGTTTCCCTCAATTACCGCTAGGATCTGAGGGAAGCGGAAAGAAATTTTGCTGATTGTAACGGATTAAAAAAAAAAAAAAAAAATCAAAG
>JAPOYQ010000943.1:812-4903 GCA_026706505.1 Gemmatimonadota bacterium | reverse complement strand
CTCGCATCGGGTCGCCGAGGCGCAGTTTCTCCTCGCCGAGGCGCACTTTTGCAATCGCGATTGGGTCAACGCAGCCTTTGAATATCAGCGCATCGTCGATATTTACCCGTCTAGCGAGTGGGCGATTGAGGCACAGTTCAAGGTAGGCGAGTCGTACTTTAAGCAATTGCGCCGCCCGGAGCTGGACCAGAAGGAGACCTTTGAGGCCCTGACAGCCTTTCGCAACTTTATCGAGGACCATTCCGACTCGCCCTTAGTTGAACAGGCGCTCCAGCGCATCGTCGAGTGTCGGAGCCGCTTGGCCCAAAAGCAGTACCTAAGTGGCCGCTTGTACCACAAACAGGGCCATCTCGACGCGGCCAAAATGATCTACGAGGACGTGTTGCGCGAGTACCCGGACGTCGGCGAGTGGTATTACACCACTCTCTTCCGCATGGGTGAAATCGCCCGCACCCAGGGCGATGTGGATCTGGCGGTGCGCTATTGGAAGGAAGTGCTGCAAGACAGCGGCAACCCGGAGTTGGTGGAGGACGTGCAAAAGCACCTGTCCGGGCTGAGCCAATCGCCGGGCTAAACATGCGGCGCATCGGCGTCATCGGCGGCACCTTTGACCCCATCCATCACGGCCATCTGCTCTTGGCCCGCTTTGCCTTAGAGCAAATTCCCCTCGACGAAGTGCTCTTCATTCCGGCAGCCGACCCGCCGCTCAAGCAGGGCGCGTACGCGCCGGCCGAGGAGCGCTGGATCATGGTCGAACTGGCCATAGCGGACTGTCCCGACTTTGCGGCCTCGCGCTTGGAGCTAGACCGCCCGGGCAAGTCCTATACCGTTGAAACCCTGCGCCTGCTGCACCAGCTTTATTCCCAGGCCGCGCTATTTTTTATTATCGGTGCGGACAACATCGGCCAGCTAGACGAGTGGCACGACTTCGAGGGCATTTTTGCCCAGTGTACGGTGGTGGTGGGAGCGCGTCCCGGCGAGGTGGTGGGCGACCCGAAGCTACTGGCGCGCCTGCGCTTCATAAATACTCCGCTCATCGAGCTGTCCTCGACCGAGATTAGGACGCGCCGGGCCGCTGGCCTGTCCATCCGCTTCATGGTGCCCGAAGCGGTCGAGGCCCACATACTTGCGAAAGGATTGTACGCCGCTCCGTGTTCATGACGCATCTAGAATGTTCCCGTACGGGCGCACACTACGACGCCGACGTGTTGCAGAACCTGTCGGAGGTCGGTGCGCCCCTCCTCGCCCGCTACGACCTCGACCGGGCTGGTCACGAGTTGGACCGCGCCACGCTCAGCACTCGCCCGCCGACGATGTGGCGCTACCGGGAAGTCATGCCCATCCGCACGCCCGCAGAAATTGTCTCCCTCGGCGAGGGTTTCACCCCGTTGCTCCGCCCGGAGCGCTTGGGTCGCTGGACGGGCTTTTCTCAGCTCTACATCAAGGACGAATCGCCTAATCCCACCGGCTCCTTCAAGGCTCGCGGTCTTTCGGCTGCCGTCACTTGCGCCCGCGCGCGCGGCGCGAAAAAGCTAGCCATCCCCACGGCGGGCAATGCCGGTGGCGCGATGGCGGCTTATGCGGCTGCCTGTGGTCTACCGGCGATTGTCTTTATGCCCCGCGATACGCCGCAGGCCTTTGTCGCCGAGTGCCGGTCCTGCGGCGCTGAGGTCGAACTGGTTGACGGGCTAATTAGCGATTGCGGCCGCATCGTCGGCGAGCGCAAGGAAGCCGAGGGGTGGTTTGAGGTATCGACTCTGAAGGAGCCGTACCGCATCGAGGGCAAGAAGACCTTGGGCTACGAGTTGGCCGAGCAGATGGATTGGTCCCTGCCCGACGTGGTGATTTATCCCACGGGTGGGGGCACGGGGCTGATCGGCATGTGGAAGGCATTCGCCGAGCTGGAGCAACTCGGCTGGATTGGCGAGCACAGGCCGCGGATGATCTCGGTGCAGGCCGAGGGCTGTGCGCCGATTGTCCGGGCTTTTGCCCGCGGCGATGAATCCGCCGAGGCGTGGGAAGGTGCTCACACTGTGGCTTCGGGCCTGCGCGTTCCCAGTGCGGTCGGCGACTTTCTGATGTTGCAGGTGTTGCGGGAAAGCGGCGGCACGGCTATTGCCGTCAGCGACGAGGAGTTACTCGCGCATTCGCACAGCATGGCGGCGCACGCGGGCATTTTTCCCGCGCCCGAAGGCGGGGCAACGCTAGCGGCCCTAATCAAGCTCAAGGAGCAGGGACTCGTGGCCTCGGACGAGCGCGTGGTGCTCTTCAATACGGGGTCCGGTTACAAGTACTTGGAGGCTCTGTCCGGGGGGGTCGCGCCTTGACGAGAATGGGGGCGGCGTCTATTTTATGACACTGCTTTGCACCCATAGCTCAATTGGATAGAGCACCTGACTACGGATCAGAAGGTTCGGGGTTCGAGTCCCTGTGGGTGCGCCATTAAAAACAACGGGTTACGTCAAAAGACGTAGCCCGTTTCGCTTTGGTGGGGAAGAGGCCTTTATGGCCCTAATTGACATTGGCGCCACCCGCCAACTCTTCATTGACGACTATCTGATCGAAAGCCTCCTGCACGCCCGACGGGTGCTGAATCCGGCGCGAAAGTCGTCCCACAACCCCATCTTGTCCGTCGATCAGCCTTGGGAGGGCACGTACAATCAGGTGAACTACGTCTATTACGACGAAGCCCAACACCACTTCAAGATGTGGTACACCACGTGCCGCTACGTCACCCGCTTTATCACCGACCCAGCCTCCAAAAGTTACAACCACGTCAAGCCTCTTCTAGCCGAGGGTAGTATGCGCCCGTGTCTGGCCACGTCGCAAGACGGCATCCATTGGGAGAAGCCCGCGCTTGGCTTGGTGGAGTTTGCCGGATCGCGCGCCAACAACCTCCTCCCGTCTGCGGACGCGGTCAAATACATCTTCTGCGACCCGCACGACCAAGACCCGGCCCGGCGTTTCAAGGGGCTGGTGCGCTACGGCGACAGCGATCCCGCTCGCGTGCGCCAAGTCGAAGAAGCATCGGATATTTACTACACGAAAGCACCCCACTGGATCGACGATCTCGAAAGGCGAGGGGTCGCGAGCACTACCATATGGGACCTCTACTATTCGCCCGACGGCATCACTTGGACGCCCTGCTCGCACAACCCCGTCATCGCCAGCCCACCGCGAGCGCCGCTGCTGGCTGGGCCGACTCGCTTTATGTGGGATCCCATCCGCGCAACATATGCCGCCTATACCGAGCCAAGCCAGCACTCGCGCAGTACCGATATGGAACGCCACGGCCGCACTGTCGGCCGCGCCGAGAGCGCTGACATGATCCACTGGGACCTGCCCGAGACCGTCATCGTCCCCGATGATAACGACCCGCCCGACGCGCAGTTTTACTTCGCTACCTTTAGCGCATACCAAGGCAACTACCTCGGCCTGCTCGACGTGTATCGGCTGAATTCCGGCGCGATCTACCCGACCTTAGTCTTCAGCCGCGACGGCATCCACTACCAGCGCGATTTCCGCGCACCGGTTATCGAGCTAGGGGCCGCAGACGCTTTTGACGCCAAGGAAATCTACCCGCTCTCTCCCATCGTCCACGGGGACCGAGTGTTGCTGTACTATTATGGCTGTAGTTCTGGGCACGACATGGGGCCGATCTACGACGAGCCACAGGGCGGAGAGGAGATGCACGCTGCGATCGGCCTAGCCACCCTGCCTATTGACCGCTTCGTCTCCATCGACGGGGGCAAACAGCCTCCGGGCGAGCTGACCACCCGCAGCTTTACCTTTGCCGGTAAGCAGCTACATCTCAACGTATCCGGCCGGGTCCACGAAATGGCGGTGAAGGTGCAGATCCTCGGACCGACTAGCCACATCATCCCCGGATATACCTATGAGGACGCGGACCCGATTACCACGGATGGGCTAGATCACATTGCGACTTGGAACAGCAGAGCGGACCTGAGTCCGCTGGAAGGTAAGGCGATCAAACTGCGCATCTTGCTCGAAAAGGCGCGGCTCTCTTCCTTTTGGTTCAACTAGTGGGCTGGGCTGAGTTACCCGGCGCTCGGGATTCCCGGAAAAGGGGC
>JAPOYQ010000943.1:0-802 GCA_026706505.1 Gemmatimonadota bacterium | reverse complement strand
CACAGAAAAGGAGCTATCTATGGCGAATATACCTGTTGGATTAATTGGCTGCGGCGGTCGCGGTCGCGGCCACGTGCGCGCTCTACACGAGCTGGAGGATGTCGAGTTGGTCGCTGTCTGCGATCCGGTTGCGGCAAGCCGCGAACAGGTGGGCGACGAGTGGGGCGTCGAGTGCCGCTACGCGGACGTAGAAGCTATGCTCAACGCCGAGGAATTGACCGCGGCGATCGTGGCTACTCCGGCCCACCTCAACGCCGAGGCGGCCCTGCCGTGCTTGGAGCGGGGTATCGACACCCTGCTGGAGAAGCCGCCGGGTATGAGCTTGGACCAGACCCGCGCTCTCAAAGAGGCCGCTGAGGCCAGTGGTGCGCGTGGCATGGTCGGCTGGAATCGCCGCTTTGATCCGTTGGTCCTACAAGTGCGCGAGGAGATTGAGTCTCGCGGCCCGATCTACCAGCTAGTCGGCGAGTTTCACAAGAGCATGAGCGGTTTTATCGCTGGTGGCCGCTTTCCCGAAATCGTCATGGACAACATGCTGCTCGAAAGCCCGATCCACGCGATTGATCTGGTGCGCCACCTAGGTGGCGCGCCGGTCGCCGAAGTCCACAGCTTCGTCCGGCGCGCATCCGCCTACAAGGACGTCCACGCCGCTTTGGTCGTCTTTGAGAACGACTGCGTCGCCCAGATCTGTGCCAACTACACCACCGACGCTCGCCTAGAGCGCTACGAAATCCACGGTCGCGACATCTCGGCCTATATAGAGGGGATCTCGACCTGCGAGTTGGTCTGCGACGGGGAGCAC
>JAPOYQ010000018.1 GCA_026706505.1 Gemmatimonadota bacterium | reverse complement strand
CGCGTCGTCTTCGTCGAATATCACCATATCTGCGCGCGGCCGGCGCGTGCCGAGATCAAGGAGTCCAGGCAATGGATTCGAGATCACCGTCGCCGACAGAACTCTCGTGCTGCGGGGCGAAAAAGGTCATCCGCCAGGTCGAAGTCAAGGCTGGCTAGCCTGACCTAGACGCGCAAAAGGGGAAGGGCTTCGCGCCCTTCCCCTTTTTTTGTACCTATAGGAGAGCTTTAGACAATTATGCATTCCGCGCATTATTCAATTTGCCCATCCAAGCAAGTACTACGATGACCACCGGCCAAAACGTAGTATTGATTAAATCGTGTATGCTTGCAGTTATTGCCTTCAGGCGGAAGTAACCGAGAGAGATATAATCATATCTTAGATCGAGGATTTCCATCAAGGACGCTGTAATTACAACAGGGATCAAACATCGCGCTTCGATTGAGCCTTTTTTCCAAAGGACTACAGCCAGAAAAAACACGATCAATCCTACGTGCATATGGATTGAGTCTTTTGAAAGTTCCAAGATGGAGACGATTATTACCTTAGCTTCTTGATATTCGGACATTTTCCAATCTTCACTTTAAGTTCATTCGCACGTGGCGTCCTGCTCGCGCCGCAGTTGCAATGCGAGCGAATCCGGCAAATCGACCATGGCGTAGCCGATGGCGTCGCCTTGCCGCACGTCTTGTTTGAGCACGGCCCCGCCCGACAGTCCTAACGGCAACAGTTCCTCTTGACGCGCCACGGTTGCCTTTTCGCTCTGTCCCAATACAGTGTAGCCGCCTCCGCCGTCGAGGGTCTCGCCGGCCTTGAGATCTCGCTTGGCTACGGCGATCACATCGGCGGTGGGCACGGAGCGCGGAGCGCCGGTTGGCAGGCCGTAGAGCGCAACTTTGGCGATGGTGATTGGGGCTTCGACCGCCACCAAGTGATAGGGGCGGTAGAGGAGGAAGTTTTTGCCGTCGCCGCCCGGATGCAGATCGTACGTGGCGAGGTCTTCTATGGTAAAGGGGTGTTCGCTGCGGACGACGACGAAGACGCCCATGCCCAGCGGGTTGGCGAGCCGGGTCTTGCCGTCCTCGGCGACGCTGTTGGCTAGCTCGATGACTCCGCGCTGGTTCAGTAGCCCGCCTTCTTCGACCAAGCTGAACTTTTGTGGGATGTCCGCCAAATTGCACGACGGCTCGTGCATGCCCCTTATGTCGGGGACTAGACAGGCCATGTTGGCGATGGCTGTGGCCTCGACTTGGGCTTTGGTGCCGTCGCGGAAGGAGTTGTACATCTTCAAGCTGATGTTGCGCCGCTGCAAGGTCTCTTCATCGAAACCGAAGCGCGCCGCGGTGTTGTCGGGTGTGCCTTGGGGATCGTCGGCAAAGAGGATGGTGCCGCGGCCTGCGGCCACTACTTCCAAGCCGAGGGACCACGCCCATTCGATTATGTTCATGGTGACCCCGGGCTGGTCGCCATCGACGAGGGAGTACACTACGCCCGCGCTGTCGGCCTTTCGCTTGAGTAGCGCGCCGATGGTCACGTCTGTTTCCACGTTGACCATTACGAGGTGGTTGCCGCTGGCGATTGCGGAGCTGGCCATGTTGGCTCCGACTGAGGTCGAGCCGGTCGCCTCTACCACCACGTCCAAATTCTCAGCCTGCGCGACTAACAGCCCGTCTTCGACGGCGGTGAATTTCCCTGCGTGAATGGCCTCGGCCAACGCCTGCGGGCTATCCGCCGTTCCCACCGCAACATCCCCGTACCCCGCTGTGTATGCGTAGCGGGCGCGCGCTAGGTCGATGTCGGCGATGGCCGAGACGACCATGCCCTGCATCTGGGCAATCTGCGCGACCAATCCGCCGCCGAATTTTCCCGCGCCGATGATGCCGACCCGGATCGGTTTACCTTGCCGCTCGCGCTTGGCGAGCAATGCGCTAAGCATGTATTCCTCCTTGCGTTGTTTAACAGAAATCTAAATCTGCTCCCAAGTTCGCCTGCAAGACGCGCTCGGCGTACAGCCGCCGCCACCCACGTGCTGGCGCAGGGGGCGCGGTCCATTCGGCCCGCCGGCGGGCGAGGGTTTCCTCGGGGACTAACAAATCTAAGCGCCCGGCTTCTACGTCCAATTCGATCAGGTCTCCGTCGCGGACGAGTGCCAGCGGCCCGCCGACGGCTGCTTCCGGCGCTACGTGCAAAGCGACCGTTCCATACGCCGTGCCGCTCATCCGCCCATCGGAGACGCGCACCATGTCTTCGATGCCTTGGGTGGCGAGGTGCTTGGGCAGGGGCATGGAGCCGGCTTCGGGCATGCCAAGGGCCACTGGCCCGGCTCCGCGCAGCACTAGCACGTGCTCTGGCGTAATGCCCAAGGCGGGGTCGTCAACGCGCGCGGCGTCGTCTGGCCCCTCGAATACGATGGCTGGTCCTCGGTGTTTGTGCAGGTGCGGGGACGAGGTGGCTTTTTTTAAGACGGCTCCGTCTGGCGCGAGCGAGCCTTTTAGCACTACGAGAGATGATGCCGGCCCGAGTGGCGCGTCCAAGGTGCGGATCGCGGTTTGCCACGCGCCGGGCGTGGACACGTCCTGCAAGAGCGCGCCGAGGGTTTGGCCGCTGACTCCTATTGCATCGAGGTCGAGCATCGGCTCCAGTGCTTTGAGCAGGACGGGTACGCCGCCGGCCTTGTCGAAATCCTCCATGTATCCAGTGCCCGCTGGCTTGCAATCGACTAGCAGCGGCACTTGTTGGGCTGCGGTGTGGAAGTCATCTAGCGACAGGTCCACGCCGGCCCGGTGCGCAATGGCGAGCAGGTGCACGACTGCATTTGTCGAGCCGCTCAGCGCGGCCAGCACTTTGAGTGCATTGGCAAAGGCCGCTGGCGTTAATATGTCTCGCGCTGGGCGTCCTTCGGTGGCTAAGGCTACGGCCCGGCGGCCTGTGGCGACTCCGAGCCGCGAACGCTGGCCTGAGACTGCGGGTGGGGTAGCCGCGCCCGGCAGCATTAGCCCGAGGGCTTCGGTCACGCAGGCCATGGTCGAGGCCGTGCCCATGACCATGCAGGTTCCGGCGGTTGGGCACAGGCTCTGCTCGACAGCGGCGATTTCTTCGGCGTCGAGCGCTCCGGCTCGATGCTGTGCCCAGTAGCGGCGACAATCCGTGCATGCGCCCAAGCGCTCGCCGCGCCAGTCTCCGGCTAGCATTGGTCCAGCGACGAGGTGGATGGCGGGCACGGACGCGGAAGCCGAGGCCATGAGTTGGGCGGGCAGGGTTTTGTCGCAGCCGCCGAGCAGCACGACCGCGTCCATGGGCTGGGCGGCGATCATTTCCTCGGTTGCCATGGCCATGAGGTTGCGGTAGAGCATGGCGGTGGGGGAGAGGAGGATTTCGCCGAGGGACAGGGTTGGAAAGACGAGGGGTAGGCCGCCCGCTTCTAGCACGCCGCGTTTGACGGCTTCTACGAGCTGGGGCATGGCGCGATGGCAGGTGGTGTAGTCGGACGAGGTATCGGCGATGCCGACGACGGGACGCTCTAAATCCGCTTCGTCGTAGCCAGCCGAAGCGAGAAAAGCGCGGCGTATATAGCGGCTAAAACCGGGGTCGGCGTAGTGGGTTAGGTTGCGGTCGATGCCGGTGGGGGAGGGCATGGGGTTCCTTAGCCTAGACAAACAACGGAGTCCAAGATCGTAACAGATCCCAAAATCTGACTGGTTCGAGGACTCTAATCGGAACCCAGGTTTCCAGGTGAGTTGCGTTTCGGGCCAGTCTACGGTCCATTGTGATGAAAGCGTTACATTCTAGCTCCAGAGCATCCACAAGTAACGCTCTGTCCTTTTTACTCAAGTAATCGAATCGCGAAGATGCTAGCACCTTTGCCAGTTGGGCACCATGTCCACTGAACGCAGGAATCCTTAGCCCTTCATAGGCAACCAACTGATTACTCCAGGATGCGCAGATCTCGTGTGCCCAGTCTAGGTATTTTGGATTTCCCCTATCCGATACTTCTTCAAGACTATGATGAGACAACACAAGCTCGAACAAAGCACGATGCCCTACGAACATGATGTTTTTGAGTGCGTTGACGTTCTCCAAACCGTTGGGAATTGAATATATGCGATCGTGAGTGGCTATAGCTCCTCCATCGTATATAAACTCGCCATAGCTTTGAAGCGTCTGCAACACGGTAGAGTCTATGAATAAACGCCACGGAAGCTCGTCAAAATCTTTGCTTGTAATCATTGTCTGCATGTCTCGCTGTTTCGCAACCACTAAGGCTGTTCTCTAAAGATTCGCTTCTCACGGCAATTAGATCCCAAGTTGCGCAGCAAGGTCGTGGAAATCTTGCGCGATTATGTCAAAATCTCCGTCTTGCGCGGTGTCTGTTTGGCCTTCTGGTCCCCATTCAAGTGGACGTGGAATGAAGGCCGTTCTGAAGCCAACGGCTCTAGCTCCCTCTAAGTCGTGGCGATGCGCCGCGACCATCAGGATTGAAGGCGGCTCCAAATCGAGAAGATGCGCCGCCGTCTCGTACACTTCCCGGTCCGGCTTGTAATGCCGCGCAAGCTCTGCCGACAAGATACAGTCCCACGGAATACCGGCGTGCTTGGCCATGTTGGTCAGTAGCGACATGTTGCCATTGGAAAGCGCGGCAACGATGTATTTGGACTTCAGTCGCAACATGCCGCCGACCACATCGGGCCACGGATCTAGTCTGTGCCAAACGCGATTGAAATGACTTCGCTCGTCCTCGGACGACTCGGGAATCGAGAAGTCTTGCAGAATGTCGTCGAGAATCATGCGGTGGAGCGCGTCTATTTTCGTCCAAGGCAATTCGCCGCGCCGCACGCGACCCATAGCAGGTTCATAGCCGCCGCGCCAAGCCGTGGCAAAGCGCGCCCAGTCCACAGTGCGCCGCTTGTCG
>JAPOYQ010000748.1 GCA_026706505.1 Gemmatimonadota bacterium | reverse complement strand
CAACCCTTGGTCAAATAGCGCCCGTACAGGTCGTAGAAATAGTCGCCTTCCTGCTCGGGAGAAAAGTAGCGCCGGTAGGGATCCCTGGCGTAATTGGTGTACTCCCACTGCCAGCGGTATTCGGAGACGATTTCCTGCGGCATATACCAGCGCTTCAACGCGGGAACAAACGCCGCCTGCTGCATGAGTGGGCCGGAAGCGTAAAAGGAAACCCGGTCCTCCTCGTTGGTCCCCAAGCGGTTGCCGTAATCGGGCTGGGCATCCACTGGAGCCAACCCGACCAGCAGACAAACCGCCGCCCACCGCATGCGCATCCCCATTGTTAGATTGCGTCGCGTCATTCTACGCCAGCGTACACCGAGATAAAACTAGTGCCAAAGGATCGGCTCTCGCTCTGCTTCACAAGGCCATCAGCACTCAACACCACGGCCTCGTCCCACCGCTTGGTATAGCTGACGCCGAACTGAGTGGTGAGCTTGTAGCCGAGATAGTGGCCGAGGGTCGTCCACTGCACGGCCAAGACCAAGTTGCGGAAATCGCCCGTGTCTTGAGTCGGGCCGTCGTCCAGCAAGGCGTCTTCGTCTAAGACCAGCTCGCGGAAAACCGAATACTCCACTCCGCTTTCGAGGAAGGAGTTGTTCAACACCGGCAACCGCGCCTGCAAAATGCCGATCCCCATCCACTCCTTGCGGTCGGGATCGCCCTGTAAAAAGGCCGTCTGATTGAGGTATTCGCTTTTCACCTTGGGTTGCAACACGAACTGGCCGATCTTGCGGGTGTAATCGGCCTTATTGATCAAACCCACAAACTGCGTGCGTTCATTGAGGATGGGCGCATCGCCGCTTTTGAACGCCTGACCGCGCTGGCTAAAGAGGCTGTATTTGAATTTGTTGATCACGTTCAGCTTTTTGATCGGCTCGTAATCGAACTGCACGTAGCTGTCATTGACCCAAGTGTCTCTGGCCGGCAGGATGTCCTCGACAAGGGCCAGCGAGATCGTCTGCAGGTATAACGTCGGCTCGCGGCGAACGTCGGGGATATTATCCGCGACCTTTTTTAGCGAATTGAAAAACCGCAAGCGGCCCCATTGCGAGTGATCGCGGTCGTACGTGAAAACTCCGTAGGTCGCGTGGTTGCGGCGATTGGAGGATATCTCGTCCTCGCGCAGTCGCCCCACTGTCAATCGCGCCTCCGGCGTCAGATGTTGGCCAACGTAGACATTGTAGCCCCGGTGGTTGAGGCGGTAGGGATAGTCGGGCAAGTCGTCGTTTTCAAATCGGTCGATCCAGTTGTTGTTGTTGAGGTCAATGCCAAAGAGGAATTCTGGCCGATCGACGTTGTAGCGGAAAAACGGCTCCTCGTAGTCCGGGATGCGATTGCTCAGCGAGATATTGTCGTTTTGGTTGAAGTCCGAGACGAAGTCGTTGTTTTCGTCCCAACCGGGGAAGACGATTGCGTCGGGGCCGCCTTGACCCCTGCGGCTCCAATCGGGCGTGCGATCTTGGTCGTCGTTGTCATCGACAAACTCATACATTGAGGTGCGTTCGTCGTCGTAGTACACGTTGCCACCCGAATCGACGATAAACGCCGTCGTCGAATAGTCGGGATCCATGCTGAAGGCTTCGCCGAACAAGAAGAACGGATACGCCTGCTTGGAAACGTTGACCATCCAAGCCGCTGCGTCGCGCGCGTGGGTCTTCAGGTTGCGGTCCGCGTTGGCGAGCGTGAGGTTAGGATACTGGGTGTAGTCGCGATTAATGTCGTACTCAGCATAGACGTCAAAGCCCATCAACTGCAACACTTCCATGGTAAATCCGAACACCATGTTGGCCGACGGCAGTCCGTAGTCAAAAACGACGCGCTGCTGGTTTGAATTGTCCGTCACATTGCCTGCGGCGCTGCGGACATCGAAGAGCACGGCACCCGTTTGCGCCAAATCCAAGCCCGTAAGCGGCGGGCTGGGCAAGCTGCCGCGTCCGATCTGGCGATCCGACCACACCTGGATCTTGTAGTCGTTGGCCACGACTATATCGAACTGGATATCGATGATCTCCGTCGGCCGCGGGCCAATATACGCCAAGTCGGTAAAGTCGTAGTTGATGACGATTTGTTCCTCGCCGTCGGCAGCCAAAAAACCCTCCCGGGGGAAGCCGCCGGTAATCACCGGCCATTTGGTTGGATCGGCTACCACCTCCCGCAAACGGTATTTCGTGCGCTTCTTGGTGTCGAAATCCTCGGCGGTAATGATGATGTCGTGGGCAAACAACGCGGCACCGCCTTGGCCGTCTTCTGGGGAGTCGTCGCTCAAGACCACGGCGATGGCCCGGATCGGGTCGCTACCTTGCCCAGCCCCCAAGGAACCGATGAACGGATTGCGTTCAAACGCTTCGGCCAGCGTCTGCGAATGGTGGGCATTGACCATAGTCGCGCCAACCTTGACAAAATCCCCCACCTGCACCGTCGCCCGCCCCCCCATCATATTGGTCGCGTTGGTCGAGACGTTGGGCTGGCGCTCGGGGGTGGTGCCGAGGATCGCCTCGCTGGCGCGGGAGAACAACAGCGTCGCCTCGTATTTGTTTGCGGCAAAATCCATCTGGATGCCGTTGAAACGCGGCTTCGAAAAGGTTAGCGGGGTCAGGGCGGTGCGGATGCGCTCGCCGATGGTGATCGCCAAGTAATACTGATCGCGCGAGTCAGAGGAGACCGTGACGGCGTTGAACCACGCATTGAACTTGGGGTCTTTGTAGATTGACGAACCGAATTGACCCGGTTGCGTCTGATTCCAGTCGAAAATCAGCCAGCCCCAGGTCTGATAATTCCCATACAGGTCGTAAAACGGCCCGCCTTGGCGGTTGGTGTTGACGTAGCGCTGGTATAAGTCTCTGGCGTAATTCGAGTACTCCCACTGGCGAAAGCCGTAATCGACGTATAACTCCTGCGGCACATACCATTTCTTGAGCGCCGGGTCGAGCGCATCGAAGAGGACGCCCGGACCGCGCGGCTCAAAGGTGAGTTGGGCACCGCGCTGGGTCCCGAAACGACGGTCCAGCGACTGGCCGGTCGTCTCGGTCACCGACAATACCAGTGCAAAGAGGACCAGCCACGCAGGCATCCCCCTAGTTCTGCCCATTAAATCCCTCCGTTAGAAAACAGATCTTTCTAGTCATGCTGAGCGCAGCGAAGCATCTCATACCCAAAGCCGTTAATAAACCATCTCAACAATACCCACCACCGCTTCCCCTTTAGCATCGGTGGACAAATCGACGCGGAAGAGGTAGATACCCGGAGGCATCTGTTGCCCCGCAGCATTCGTGCCGTCCCACTGCGCGGAGAAACTCCCACCTCCTTGCTCGCCCGCAAAGAGCGTGCGGACGAGGTGTCCGGCTAGATCGAACACGCGCACAGTAAGCGGCGCGGCATCGACCAACCGCACCAGATCGCAGTGTATCCGCGTTTCGTCATTGATCCCATCTCCGTTGGGACTGAAGATGCGCGGTTGGGCCGCGACGTTGATCAGGAGGCGGCCTCCCGCCAACGGCACTCTTACCGCTAAGTCGTTGGGATCGGCGGCCCCTATAGGTATTAGATCGTCGTCCGCCGCCCCTAAATCGGCCGCATTGCCGCCGATGACCCGCTGGCCAAGGTCGTCGGTAGCACTGTTCCAAGCCGTGCCGGTAAAGGTCGTGCCAAACCTCAGCACGCGGCACTTGAAGCGGATTTTGACCAGCGCCGCGCGGCCTGCAGCCAAATCGCTTTCCGTGATTGCGGGAAAGCGCACCCGCAGATGCCGCTCGCCCACCGATTCTACGGCAAAGAGACCGCTGTCGTCTTGCACGGGTAGATTGGTCAAGTCCACACCCGTAAAATCCGCTGTTTGCACTTGGCCGTCTGCGTGTACCACTTCGATAGTCTCGATCTCTTCAGAGCGCACGGGCGTGGCGATCTCAAAAACATCGAAACCTATATCGACGCCCTGGCGCATCTTGGTCGGCAGGACGGCATACGTAAACGACACCGGCACGCCCAGTTCGACTTGGCGCGGGACTACCTCGCTGATGATCCGTTCCGTCAGCGGCGGGTTGGACACCGTAAAGGCGAGCGCACCCAACACCCGGGCGGATTCCAAGTTTTGGCTGTTGAATTCGGCCTTCAACTGGAAATAACGACGCGGGCCGGGCGAGAGGATGGGTACGCCCTGTGCGTCGTCGCCGATGCTTGCGGCATTTACAGTACCCGCAGTTAGCTTATAGGGCGGCGACCAGCGGCTCCAAGCGACTAAGTCGGCGCGCACATCGCCCTTATCCGCCTTTTTCAAATCGTCGTACTCGTCCTGCGTCAACGCCACCCGGCTGCGCTCGTCAATGGGCAGGGCGTTGAAGAAGTCGAGGGCTTCTTCAACATCGTCAACCGCGTCTAAGTCAATCGCATCGCCTGTCGCCGTATTCGCAACCGCTCCTTCCCGCCACGGCACCTCTTCACCGCTGCTTGGATGCAGGCGAGTGAATTCCAACGGCGTGTCGTCCCAGCCGCTGCGCGAACTGATCAGCAAGCGCGACAGGCGTTCTGTACCAAAGTGCTCCTCCTCCCAGCGGATGCGTCCCCACAGCGCCAATTCCTCGCCAAAATCGAAGATGTTGGAAAGGTAGTCGGCGCGGGGCACAAACCCGGACCCAAAGACGCGGAATTCCGCAACCTCAAACCCCACGGTGGTCTGCGATTTCAGGCGGATATAGCGAACGTATTGCGGTGGGATGGTCAGTTCGACGACCGGCTCTTCGTTTTCCGTCTCCAGTTCGATGGTGGTCAGCACCGGCTTATTGGTCACCTTCGTTTCGTCGCTGCCGTCGTTGAGCAGCAGTTCAAAGCCGCGCAGGAAATCGTTCTGGAACGGGAAATCGGGGGCGGGAAAATCGG
>JAPOYQ010000745.1:3230-4938 GCA_026706505.1 Gemmatimonadota bacterium | reverse complement strand
CCACTGGATCGGAGTCCTGTACGCACATCTCGAGGTCGTTCCCGCGAGCAACACGTACTGCTAACATCTATAGAAAAAGCTGACTTCCTCGGTCCGCGTGCTCCAGTATCCGGTTTGAGACTTGGCGACACTGTCCAATCCGTACCCTGCCCGTCTGCATTGGCATATAGGATCAACGACACCAAGCAAGCGATCAGGTTCCATTCAAAGCGCTCGCCCCCGCGACTGCGGTCAGAATCTCACCGCGAAATACGCCCGCATAGTTCGAACCAACAAGGGTATTGACAAGGTGGCCATCCATTTTCTTGGATGCATTGTATACGCTCCTCAAGCTCTTCATCAGGCCTTTGCCATCAGACAGCCGAAGCATGTGAAAAGAGCGCTCCTCCTTCGACAGACCCTCGTCGCGGAACCGCTGGCGCAGGGCGCGTCTAATCGCGATCACCTGATCGCGAAAGGTATCCCAGTCCAAGCCGGAGTTAACGATTTCTTGCTGAATAGCGGTCCGAATGGATTTGGTGCTCGTGGTCCTTTCTTGGAACCGCCCAACGTTTACAAGGTTATATTGCTTTCCGCGGTGACGGAGCTGCAAAGCCGCGTACTTTAGGATCGCTGCCGCAAGGAACCGTCGGGTCAGGTCCTTCAGTGTCTTTTCGATCTCCGCCCGGTCGCGAGTCGAGAGATTGGCGAGCTCAACGTCATTCACGAGAAAGCAGCAAATGTCACCATGCAGCAGCATGAGGTTCTCCAACTCATGCTCAGCCAAACAGAAGACTCCGTCGTAGTTGGTTAACGGAAAGATCGCACTAGTCGCTGCGATGAGTTGACACAAACTTCCGAGAGTGGCGGCAGATTCCCCATCGATCAATCCGAACACCCGGTGGTTTCCATTCAGGCGCTCTTGATCGACTTGCGTGCAAACAGCTTTGTATCCGCCGCCGTCAGCACGTGGGGCCTTGAAGGCTACCCTCTGCGCGTTATTCATGCCGACAATGCGCGCGAAGACGTCGCTGTCAGCATCTGCTTCTACATATACAACGGCACGCGCGGCGTAGACGCTGTCGACAGCGTCGGAGTTTCCTATTTCAGAGAGTTTCGGCATTAGAGGCTGTGGACATACATAGTTGCTGACACCGTTTTCTTTCGCTTCGATATATGACTCAAGACGAAGATTAAAGAAAGCCCACGTCAACATTGAGATGTTACCTCAAAAGATTCTCCCTCGAAGACTTCCACAAACTCTACTCTATCTCGTCCCCGATCAAGAATCCGCCCTTAACCAGTCCTTCTTCCTTCTTCTGATGATCAAATACCCGGATCAGTTCACGGTTGTGGGTCGTGAAAAAGATCGAGAGGGCAGGGACTTGGCGGAGCAAGGCTTTCAGCCCGTCGAACAGCCGAAACAGCCACTTGGAGTGCAGGTGCGACTCCACCTCATCGATCAGCACGATGGTGTTGCTGGTCATGTTGCAAGCGATTCGAACGTATAGCTGGAGCAAGGCACGTTCGCCATGGCTCAAGTCAACTAGAGGATGGTCACCCGTAGAGGTCGAGACATACGTCAGCAATTCCTGACGCTGCGGAGACCGGATTACCTTGCTAGCTTCGCCTTCGAACAGCCGAGCGTTCACGAACATCAGGAGTTCCTTGAGCCGGCCGTCCTCCAGCCAATCCAGCCAGACCAAGAGGTTGTCGATACTCGTCCCCC
>JAPOYQ010000745.1:0-3160 GCA_026706505.1 Gemmatimonadota bacterium | reverse complement strand
TCTCGGCATCGCGAAGGCCACGCCTGTCAAGTTCCTGCACACAAAGATCAGCGATCCCCGAATAACTCCTTGGGCACCCTACCGCGCGCTTCTCCGATCGAACGGTAAAGCCTTAATCCCAGATCGTCAGTGCCATCCATCGGTGAAACGCCATTGTATCTGTACTCCAGCCCCAACCGTGCCCAATCGTTGGATGCCTGGGCGACGTCGAGTTCATCAGAGGACCACACCACTAGCGGTGTCTCAACCCCTGTCCAGATCGAAAGCACTACTGCCCGTGTGCGGCCATCGATGGTCCACGTAGCACGCACATCAAGCTGAGCACGCTCTCGATTGGCGGTAGTGGCGAAGCGTCCCGCTACGGGATCCGCCATCAGGCCGAACAGGCCATAGATGCATTCCAGCAAAGTGGTCTTGCCGTAGCCGTTCTTGGCCAAGAGCATATAGAGGTTGCTCGGGCCTGGGTCCGAGTCACCCTCGGTTGGCTCTCCGAGAAAACTGAAGCGCCGTGGCCCGTTCTGGAATGGTCCGACGCCCTCCACGGTGAGCTGCAACAGTTTCCAGTCGCTGACCCGGACATCCATCAGGTGCCTCCCACGGCAGAAAGGATATCGGCTGGGTCCACATGGCACCCGTGAGCGCGCGTAGTTTGGCGTCCGGCGAACCGAACCAGCATGTCGCCTCGCATTAGCAGGGACTCCGCGCCCACTTCGTCGAGGATGATCCGAGATTCCGAGGATTTCTGGACAGCCAATGCTATACGGCTTGGGATGTTTGAGCGTAGCAATCCCGGGAAGGTCGCCGCTTCTGGCCGCTGAGTGGCCAATACCAGATGAATACCGGCGGAGCGAGCCTTTTGCGCCAAGCGGATGAGGGGTGCCTCGATTTCGCGACGTGTCAGGAAGAGGTCTCCAAGTTCGTCCACGACGGCAATGACCCGCGATAGACCTGCGCCCCGCTCATTGGCCTCGGAGATGTTGCGGGCGTCGTAGGTCCCAAGGATCTCCTGCCGGGCACTCATTTCCTCTGCCAAGCCTTCAAGAGCGACCAAGGCCGAATCTGCGCTGACGACTATGCCACCATCGCGTAGCTGCGAACACCCACTATAGGCCTGGAACTCCACGGCTTTCGGGTCGATCAACAGCAGTTGAATTTGGTCGCCGCGGTTTTCGAGCAGCGACAACAGAATGGCGTGAAGGCACATGCTTTTCCCGCTGCCCGTCGTCCCCCCGACGAAAAGGTGCGGCCCCTCGGACAAATCGATCACGTAGGGCTCGCCCAGGACGTCGGTACCCAAGCAGATTGGCAGGATCATCGCCTCGGCGACAGGTTCGGCGAGCTTGGAGCGGACGTCCTTCCAAGTGACCGTGCGCCACTGCGTGGGCGGCCTCGGAACGAACAGGAACACCTGCCGCTCGCCAGTTGCCAAAGCGAGCGTCACCGATTCCTGGCCAAAGCCCAGGGCGAAGCCGATCTTGCCGACGCCCTTGCGGAGGCGATCCAAGTCGTCAAGCATCTCCAGGGTGAGCTTGAACCGCGTAAGGCGAGGCCCTTCCTTCGCCTCCAGCAATTCGGCTCCAATCCCTAGCTGTCCCAACACCGCAGAGATTCTCCCGCCGAGTTCCTCTGCCCCCTCGTCTTTGTCTCGATCGCTGGCGGGCTCATCTTCGAAGAACAATTCCTGCAGCAGATACTCATGAAAGTCGCTGCGCGGCGGCCAGGTGTTGCGGAGTTCCCGCAGACCACGGCGCACGTGTCGCTGCAACGCGTCGTGAAACCCTTCCTCGTCTTCGAAATAGTCGCGGCCCTCGAAAACTGACAGCAGCGCGCGAATGAGGTCAGTGATGTCCTGCTCCGGGCCCTTGCCCTCTCCAGTAAGCTGGGGTGCGTGCAGCTCGACCCCGCCTCGTTGCTGCGACTGCTTTTGGAAAGCCCGGGGATCGGGTAGGTCCGACATCTGCAGCGAGCGAGCGAGCGCCAACCGTCCGCCAACCCACTGTTCGTGGTGCCTTACCCCATATTTGAGAATGTTCTGGATCGTTTCACGATCGTCTCTGTCGAGGTGTATGCGGTCGACCATCTAATCCCCCACCAACGACGCTTCGACAACTTCAGCGCTCTCGCCACTATCGTGATTTCTAAGCGAGAACTCCTTCCAAATGTTCGGTCGCAGCATCTCCAACTTTGCCCGATCGATCTCCGAATCGGTCGGCAACACAATCACTTGATGGGACAATTTCGGGTAGTAGTTACACAGAAGATTGTTCTGGTTGATCCGGTCGATCCGGGCAAGTGGGGTGTCGATGACCACCGGCATATCGTAGCCAGCTGAATCCTTCATCGCCCAGAGCAGAGCGGTAGCTGCAAGCTGCTTCATGCCGCTGGAGAGACTCGAGCGCCCGATAGAACGACCGGCACCGTCTAGGAAGGACATGGTGTAGCTTTCGTCGAGAGTAATCTTGTCAATCAGCGGGTGGCCCGTTAGCAGCAACCGGAAGTGGTCGTTAATCAATTTTTCAATATTACCGCGCGTCTCACGTCGCAGACCCTCAGTGACCTCGTTCAAGGTTCGAACCACGGCGTTGTAGAACCGCAGATCAGCATGCATCTTGGCCGCCTCGTCGCGCCTCTCCTGTAGGTTCTGTCTCTTCTCTTTCAGCTTTCGCTGCTCTTCGGCTAATTCGGTAAGCTTGTTCTGGAGCACACCCTTACGCTGGTTGTGCTTAGCGATTCGATCATCGAGTTCGGCGATCTCCGTGATTACCTTCTTGTAGCTCTCGAGGTTGGCCTGCGAGCCGACCTCGATCTCCATGAGGGAATCATCAACCTGCTGAAGCTCGTTCCGGAGCCGATGCGCCTCGGCCAAATTGACCACCTGAATGCCGCGTCGATCAGGTCCCAAGGTCGCCCACCTTAGTAGACCGGCCCGGAGCCGATCCGCGCGGCCAAGCTCGAGCTTGGAAAACAGGCCGCCGTGGCCGGTACTGGCCACGAGTTCGCCGAGGCGCTCGGTGATAGTCTCGCAGAGGATGGAAATTTGGGCTGGATCAAGGTCGACCGGGGCTTCCTTGATCCACTTGGGGAGGTCCGTCTGAACACGACGCACGAGCACCACCTCGGTGGCACCAGCCGCAGCCAGTCTCGCTTCGACGGCTTCGAG
>JAPOYQ010000375.1 GCA_026706505.1 Gemmatimonadota bacterium | reverse complement strand
CAAATGTCCGCCTCGTCGCCCCTAGGCAAGTTAAAGTGTTTCCCGGCGCGCTCTCAGCCGAGCAAATTGACGACTGCGAGACCCGTTGGGCGGCCCGTTAGGTACTCTCACCTTCTGGGTGCAGGTTTAGATAGCATTCGTAACTGATGTTACGCACCATCCTGTCCGTATGCTAGCATTGGCAGGTATAGAGATGCTTCGACTCCGCTTTGCTCCGCTCAGCATGACCTGGGTAGCAAAACATCAGCACCTGTCATGCTGAGCGAAGCGAAGCATCTCATGCCTAGGGCCCGTGCGTAACATCAGATTGGCTCAAGAAGCGTGGGGATGGTTATATTGAAAGGCCGAAAGGAGAGCCTGCATGCGTCTGTTACTAATTTGGACCGCCGCGCTCGCTGCCGTCGGATGCGGCGGGTCTGGCGAATCGGGCGATGAGCCCACGGAGAAGAAAATCGTCTGGTACGCCCTGATGGTCCACCCCTATGTCGAAGAGGTACAAAAAGGGGTGATCGGCTACGAGCGCGACACTGGGATCAAGATCAAGCGCCAGATCGGCCAAAACTGGACCCAAGACAACGAAAACGCCAACGTCGAGCCGCTGGCCGCTCAGGGCTACAAGGGCTTCTCGCTCTACCCTGCCGACGCCAGCGCCGCCAACGGACTCTACGAGGAATTGGTGCAAAATGGGGCCTATGTCGTCAGTTATGGAGCGCCGACGACGCTGCCGACGCCCGCTTCGTTTTGCGTGGCGACTGATGTTAAACAGGCGGCGATGGAGGCGACCGAGGCGCTGATCGGCTTTATGGGCGGCAAGGGCAACATCCTCAACGTGCTCGAACTGGTCGAAGACCCCAATACCATCTTGCGCAAAGAAGGCGTCGAAGCGGCGGTAGCCAAATACCCAGAGGTCCAGATCATCCAGGAAATCGCCGGCATGGAGTCGATTGAGACCAGCACGGCCAAAATCCAGGATGCACTCTCGGCGCGGATTGAGGAGATCGATGGCGTGATTTGCACGGGGTACACGCCGACCGTGGCTGCGGCGACCATTCTGTCGGAGTGGAACCAAACCCCGGACAACAAGCGCATCCACTTCGTCGGCATCGACACGGACTCGGTGGTGCTCGACGCGATCCGCCAGGGGGCCATCGACGCGACCATCTCGCAGAATCCCTATGGCCACGGCTACATCACGTGTGCTCTCCTGAGCTATCTGCTCGACGGCTGGCAGGCCAATCCCGACCACTACTTCATCAACTCGGGCACGGTGCTGGTGACCAAGGATAACGTCGATACCTTTGAGGACGAGGTCAGGGCCATCACCACGCAGATTATGGGCGAGTTGGAGACCAAGTACCTCAGCCCGCCCCGCTGATTCGTGCTCGAATTGCAATCCATCAGCAAGCGCTTTCCCGGAGTCCGGGCACTGGATGACGTGTCGCTGTCGTTCCAGCCTAGCCAGATCCACGCCCTAGTCGGCGAAAACGGCGCTGGCAAGAGCACCCTGCTCAAAATTGTCACTGGGATATACCAGCCCGACGCCGGGCGGATGCTCTTCGACGGCGCGCCGCTGCGCGTGCGCAATTGCCGCGACTGCCTCGACCGCGGCATTGGCTTGGTCCACCAAGAGATCCAAGTGGTGGCCGAGGCCAGCGTCGCCGAGAACATCATGCTCGACAAGTTAGACGCCTTCAGCCGGTGGGGCTGTCTCGACTGGCCGCGGCTGGCCGACCAAGCGCGGGCGGCGATGGCGCGGGTTGGGCTGGACATTGACCCGCAGGTGCCCATTGGCGATTTGAGTGCGGCGCACAAGCAACTCGTGCAGATTGCCCGGGTGCTGTCGGCCGAGGCGCGGGTCCTGCTATTAGACGAGCCGACGTCGTCGCTTACCGAGCACGAAGCGGCCCGCCTGTTTGACATTTTGCGCCAATTGCAGGAGGCGGGCGTGGCCATCGTCTTTGTCTCGCACAAGTTCGACGAGGTCTATCAAATCGGCGATCAGGTCAGTGTGTTGCGAGACGGGCGGCATGTGGGTACGAGGGAGCTGGCCGGGTTGCCGCGCGCCGAGCTGATCGAGATGATGATCGGCCGGCGGGCAGAGACGGCTTCGTTTGGCATGCCAGCAGTGGACCGGGCGCGGGAGGTGCTCAGGGTTGAGGAGTTATACGCGCCGGGCCAGGCGCACGACGTGAGTTTTTCGCTCTACGCTGGCGAGATTTTGGGTTTGTACGGCTTGGTGGGAGCTGGGCGCACCGAGTTGGCGCGGTTGCTAGTCGGGGCCGAGCAGGCCGAGCGCGGTGTCGTCTATATCCACGGAACCAAAGCGCGAATCGGCTCGGTGGCCGATAGCCTGTACAAGTACAGCATGGGCTACGTAACCGAAAACCGCAAAGAAGAGGGCCTGCTGCTGGAATCAGCCGTGAGGACCAACCTCGGCATTACCATATGGGAGCGGATCGTCGGCAAGTTCACTCGCCGGATCGACGACCGGGCGGAGACCCAAGCCGCGCAGGCGCTGGTTGCGGCGCTGGATATTCGCACAACGGGCTTGGAGCAGGAGGTAAACCACCTCAGCGGCGGCAATCAGCAGAAAGTCAGCTTGGGCAAGTGGCTGGCCGCCGGCTGCGACATCCTGATCGTCGATGAGCCGACCGTCGGGGTGGATATCCAAGCTAAGGCGCAGATTCACCGCTTGCTCTGGGACTTGGCGGCCAAAGAGGGCAAGGCCATCATTTTGATCTCGTCGGACATGCCGGAGATCATCAGCTTGGCGGGGCGGATTCTCGTCTTTAAGGACAAGCAGATCGTCCACGAGATCGCCGAGATCCACGAACAGGGCTTGAGCTACGACGCGATAAGCCGCCGCATTGGACTGCATCTAAATTGACTATGGAATACCTACGCAGACTTATGCGGCACAACGACGCTGGGATCGCCTTGTCGGCGGGGTTGCTGTTTGTGGGATGTGCGCTCAGTTCGGAGAGCTTTCTGTCGGCGTACAACCTCTTCAACATCTCGCGGATTGTTGCGTTCTCCGTGTTGGTGGCGCTGGCTCAGGCGCTGGTGCTGGTCGCCGGGGGGATGAATCTGTCCGTGGGGGCCATTGGCGGCTTGGCGACCATTACCACTGGGTACTGCATTCAGGTGTTGGGTTTGCCGGGGTGGTTAGCGGCGTTGGTGGCGCTGGGGATTGGCGGTGTGGCCGGGTGGGTCAACGGGGTCATCATCACGCGGTTGCAGATCAATTCCTTTATCGCCACGCTGGCCACGCTTTTTGTCTTTACAGGGCTAGTGCATGGGTTTTCCGAAGGCTACGCCTACACGGACATTCCTCGGGAGTTCACGTTTTTGGGACGGCAGAAGTTTTTGGGGCTGTCGAATTTGTTCTGGACGATGGGGCTGGTGCTGCTGGCGACGCACTACGCATTTCGGCACACGGTCTTCGGGCGGCGGCTGTTGGCGACCGGGGGGAATCAGGAGGCGGCTCGGCTGGCGGGGATCAATACCGACCGGATGATTTTGTTGTCGCACGTGCTGTCGGGTGGCGTGGGTGCGCTGGCCGCGGTGTTGTGGGTCTCGCGGATGGGTTCGGCGCAACCGGCGACAGGTAAGGACTGGCTGATCACGAGCTTTGCGGTGGCTATTGTCGGGGGGACTGGGCTGGCGGGAGGGCGCATCTCGGCGCTGGGCTTGCTGCTGGGAGCGATCATCATCGTCCTCATCAAGAATGGCTTGGTGATGCTGGAGGCCAACGTCTATTACGAACAGGCGTTTTTGGGGTCGATTATCCTGTTGGCCGTGGTGGTGAGCCGAGTGCGGGATCTGTATGGGGGGCGGAGTGGAGGTTAGTACGGCTCGATGCCATCTTCCTCACAGACCTTGAGATACTCGTCAATGGAGCGGTGGAACTCGCGCCGAATCCCCTCGACATCGGTTGCTTCAAAGGTGGCAATCGGATAAGCACCACTGTTGACGACTCGTCCGTGAAGACGTCCCACGGAGTCGTCGAATTCGACTTTAGCAGTGTATCCCTTGTATTTTATCATGGCTTGACTCCCTCTGCATGGTACCAAACGAAGTACCATGATGCAAGCTGCACTAGAGCTACATATCAGGAGGACATACAGATGAGTCGCGATACAGTCGTACGCGCTCGGATTGATAGCGAGACCAAAGCACGAGCTGCGGAAGCACTGCAAGCGATGGGCTTGTCGGTGTCCGATGCCATTCGCCTGTTGTTGCTGCGAGTGGCAGATGAGAAGCGACTGCCTTTTGCTGTTCAAGCACCAAACGCCACTACCGTCAAGGCGATGAAGGAATTGGATGAAGGCAAGGGCAAGCGCTTCGGCAGTGCCGAGGAGTTGTTCCAAAACCTCGAGGTCTGACGTGCTGATCCCGGTGGTCCACGCAGTTCAAGCGCGACGTGACAAGAGCAAGAAACGAGGCAAAAACCTGACATGTACCAACACTTAGACCGCATCACTCTCAAGTCTGGTGAGGCTGTACAAGCCGGCGTCGTGCAAGGCCCTGATCTCGATTGGGCCGAGTGCGTCGAGACCCTATTGAGCCACAAAGGTCCGTCTTGGCGCTGGGGCAATGAACAGGTACTGCGCACCCAGACGGGCCTCGACGTCTTCTTTTATTTGCTGCACCGCGACGGCGATCCTTTTGCCAATATAATGACCATTGAATACCGCGGCGTGGGGCTGCTCGGCCACGTGTACACCCGCCCCGAAGACCGCCGCCAAGGCGCTGCCATGCAACTGATGGCCTGCCTCATGGAGCACTTTAGGCAACGGGGCGGCCAAGCCCTGTTCTTGGGCACGGGCTACGATACGTCGCCCTATCACATTTATCAGGCCAATGGCTTTGTCGGGGTCGAGCCTGAGAGCGGTTATATGGACTATTACAGCACCTCGCAGGACGAATTTGATAGGAATTAT
>JAPOYQ010000162.1:10435-38981 GCA_026706505.1 Gemmatimonadota bacterium | reverse complement strand
GTTTGAAGGCTCTAAAGCCCAATTCGCGATACCAATCGACGTCGTCGCCGGTGGCGTAGGTGAAAATCCGCTCGCGGGCCGGGCCGCCGATGAGCTGGTACACGGGCTTTTGTTGCAGCTTGCCGGCCAGATCCCACAGCGCTAGGTCCACGGCGCTAATGGCGACAGTGGCGATGCCGACGGTGCCGAAGGGTTTGGAAACGCGGAACATCATATCCCACAGTTTGTCGATAGCCAAGCAGTCTGCGCCTACGAGGATATGGGCGAAAGCGTCTTCGATTACAGCGGCGACAGGCCGACCCGCCGCCGTGCCCAAGCCCCAAGTGCCGTCCTCAGCCGTGACTTTGACTGCGAAGCCGGGCCATTGGCGGGCGGCGTAGAGTTGGCGCCGGGGCTTGAAGCGCGGGAAGCGCGACATTGGATTGGCCACTTCGATTTCGGTGGGCCAGGCCTTGCGGCGGGGTTGGCTCTGCTGGGCAGGGGCCGTCGAAGCCGAGAGCGTCGAGCCGGCTTGGGAACGGGCGCGGAGCGAAGGGCCGTCGGGGCGTTGGATGCGGACTAGGTCGATGGATTTGATTTTCATTTTTTTAGATGCCTTAGAGCTAAATTTCCGTGAATGTATCCATGATGTTAGTATAGAACAATATTGAAACCCTGCGAAAGGAAGGATTGATCCCATGAGCGGGCACCGTCCCTTTAGTGAGTTGACCGAAGACTTCACGCCGGAGCGCCGTCAGCGCATTGAGGAGAAAAAGGCCGAGTTGCGGGCCGCCATGCCGCTACATGAGCTACGGCAAGCACAGGTTATGACCCAGAAGGCACTAGGCGAGACCTTGGCGGTGAACCAACCTGCCATCGCCAAGATGGAACGGCGGACGGATATGTACGTCTCGACTCTTCGCTCCTACATCGAAGCATTGGGCGGACGGTTGAAGATCGTCGCCGAATTTCCGGAAGGCGAAGTCGCAATAACTAACTTCTCGGACGCGGGCGACGACGAAAGCGGAGTTAGCGGGTAATCTGCCGGTGGCTTTGCTCGGTGGCTTTAGTCCTTGTCTTGCTTTTTCGCTTTCCTAATCATCGACTCCAAGAATTTTGTCACGTTCTCACTATCATCGAATTGCTCAATAGGAACAGAAAGAGTTTTTCCATCCACTTGAACGCTGATGTCGCTATACGTCATCCTAAACCATCCCCTACCTGCTTGAAACTGACAATTTCCAAGCTCGCTGAATACTTCATTAATAGGCGTAAGACCTATACTGCGCACCTCTTTTATCCTACTAATACGGACCTTCATTGGAAGCCCATTCATTTGATCTGCCGCCGCTTTTGTTTTTAATCAACTCCCTCTAGCTCGCCAACAAATTTTTATTTGCTTCCGCTCCAAACTATTCGTACCATACCCTCGCGGTTTGGGGAGGGGAAAGGGCTATTATCATGTCAAGCATCATTTTCGAGACTATCATCCATCTCGCCAATGGAGAGACTGAAACCTACTACGAGCACGGCGACACACCCCAAGCAAAAGAAGCTCTCCAAGAAAAAATCAAGCACTACCCCAACGGACGACAAGAGTTATTCCAGCACGGAGATGGATACCTCCGAGACACACCCCCGGACAAGTTCTAAAACTTCGACCGTTTTATAAACAACGAGAGGGACACAAAACCAAGGGGAAGTGTATACGCCCCACTGTTTCGGAGGATCCCACCAAAACTGGGCGTTAAGAAGATAGGATTGAGCCTGCGCATCACGCATCTCTTCCTCCCTATTGCGTATCTCTTCCTTTGCGCTCTCAAGGACCAAGGCATCGTAATCTTCCAAAAGGTATTTAATCTCCGCTGATACAGTCCGGCCCTTTTCTGTATTGGGAAACTCATCAATAAGGATCCCCCACGTTTCAGTAGCTAGCCCGATGTCCTTGTTGTTGAAGGCGATAAGCCCAAGCTGATACAAAGCGTCTGCCTTATCCTCTTCGTGGGCCTCGTCGTTGTATAGCAGGTCGATAAAGGCCCGCTTTGCATCCACCTCAAAGCCGTGCATTTTGAGCATAAGACCGCGACTAACCGATGGCTCAGAATAACTAGGAATTGACCAAGAGAGGATCAGCATGGCTGCTGGGGGTAAGTAGGTATTTCACAATATGCTCCTTTGGGCTACGGTTAAACCCATGTAGGATAGAATCTGATCCATCGCGTCGGAATCAAATTTGCGCGGTCGTCGAGTGGCTTGGGCGTCAAGCGTTTTTCGAGGGCGGGACGCCCTCGATCCCAGCGGCGTTGAGCTATATCGAGAGGCCGAAGCCCTAGTTTTGAGCTTATCGTGCCTTTAGGCGCGACACGCTTCTAAACGTAGCTTTACCCGTTCCCTCCCCACGCCAGTGCCTCGGCTTCGGTTGCCGACAGGGTGAGATCGGCTTCTTCGGCGGCTGGTTCTTTCCACGCGGCAAGCAGATCGGCCAACTCGGCGAGGGAAGCGGTTGTCAGCAGGCGGCGGCGCAGTTCGGAAGCGCGGGGCAGGCTTTTGAAGTAGAGCGCGAGGTGTTTGCGCGTCTCGCGGACGCCGGCGCGCTCACCTTTGTACGCGGTCATCAGGCGTAGTTGCTCCAGCGCCAAGTTGATGCGTTCGGTGAGGGTCGCGCCGCTACGGCCGGAAAAGAGCCAGGGATTGGCCAGGGCCGCCCGCCCGACCATGACTGCGGCACAGCCTGTTTCCCGCTGCATAAGGCGGGCGTCGTCGAGGGTGAGCACATCGCCGTTGCCGATGATGGGCAGCGAAGAGGCTTCGACGGCGCGGCCGATCCAATGCCAGTTGGCCTGGCCCTTGTACTTTTGCACGACGGTGCGGGCGTGGATAGCCACGGCTTGGGCACCGGCGTCCTCGCAGCGGCGCACCACTTCGAGGATATTGATCTCCTCTTCGTCCCAGCCTAGGCGCGTCTTGACGATGACCGGAACCGAGACGGCCTTGACCGTGCGCTCGACGGCTTGATAGAGCCGATCGAGATCGCGCAAGTAGGCCGCGCCACAACCTTTGGCGACGATCTTGGGTACGGAACAGCCAAAGTTGATATCCACCACCTGTGCGCCGCGTCGCTCGAATTCCCGCGCTCCATTGGCGATCAGGTCGATATCGTTGCCGTAGATTTGCGCAGCCAGCAGCGAGATGCCAGTGTCGGCGTAGATAGGCGCGTCGGAAAAGTCGAGCATCTGCATGCTCTTGCGCGAGCGGATGCCGATGGCGCGGCAGTTGATAAATTCAACTCCGACCAGCCGCGCTCCGAGGCGCGCGCAGATAAGGCGGAAGACCCAGTTGCTCACCCCGGCCATTGGCGCCAGGGTGAGGATGGGCATATCCTCCTTGAAGGGGTTGAGCTGATGCGGACCGAGTTGCACGAGCTTACAAGGGGTTCTCCGTTTGCAGCTTGGCGGCGATGGCCTTTTCTCGTTCGGCCTCGGCGATCATACCTTTGCGCTGGTAGAACATGGAGAGGCTAGTGTGGACGAGGAAGTCGTCGGGGTCGTGCTCGGCGGCCTTTTGCGCTGCGCTGAGGGCTTGGTCGAGGTCGCCCAACTTCTCGTGGCAATGCGCCATAGCTTGGTAGGCATCGGCAAATTGCGGGTCGAGGGCGATGGCTTGGGCTAGGTCGTCCAGGGCGCCGGCAAAGTCCTGCTGGACGAATTTGTTCATGCCACTCTTGTAGAGGGCCATTTTGTCGGTCATGGCGTAAGCCTGTTTGAGGTGAATTGTTGTTATTGTGACATTTAAAAAGTAGCGCAAAGTGATATATTGATGCAATGACGTCAGACTTGGGGAACGAACAAAGGAGGAGTCATGTTGCACTGGGCTATGTTGGGCGCGGCCTTGCTGGCCTCTATCGCTGAGGGGCAACCGCGCTTTGACATCGACTACGTAGAGAGCATTGAGCCGCGGACTTATGTGGCGCATCGCACGGCCGGGGCTATCGACATCGACGGCAATCTCGACGAGCCGTCTTGGCAGCGGGCGGATTGGACTGCGCCCTTCGTCGATATTGAGGGCGAGCGCAAACCCGCGCCGCGCCTGCAGACGCGGGCCAAAATGCTGTGGGACGACGAGTATCTATACATAGCCGCCGATTTGGAGGAGCCGCACGTGTGGGCTACCATCGCTATGCGCGATGCGACGATCTACCAAGAAAACGACTTTGAGGTCTTTATCGACCCGGATGGCGATACGCATCAGTACTACGAGTTTGAGATCAATGCACTCGGCACGGAGTGGGATTTGCTGATGATTAAGCCCTACCGCGACGGCGGACCTTACGTAAGCGCTTGGGACATCGTCGGCCTGCAAACGGCCGTGCGCGTGTGGGGAAGCATCAATGACCCCACTGACGAGGACCAGGGCTGGTCGGTGGAGATGGCCTTCCCGTGGGCCGTGCTGGCCGAGGCCACACACAAGAAGGTCCCTCCAGCAGATGGCGATCAATGGCGGATCAATTTTTCGCGGGTGCAATGGGCCTTGGCCAACGATGTGGGCAAGTATGTCAAAATAGAGGGCCGCAGCCCGGACAACTGGGTTTGGTCGCCGCAAGGGCTGGTTAATATGCACTACCCGGAAAAGTGGGGATTTGTGCAATTTGCCACTGAGGTCGTCGGGCGGCAAAAGGTGCCCTTTCGCCCGGCAGCCGCCGAGGAGGCCAAGCGCGTTTTGCGCGGGATCTACTATCGTCAAAAGAGCTTTCGCCGCGAGCGCGGCTACTATGCGTCCAGCTTGGACTCGCTCGGGATGGAGGCTCGGGACTTGGAGCACTTCCGTTGGCCGCCGGTCATCCAAGTGACCGACCACCAGTTTGAGGCGCAACTAGAAGAAGCCGTCGATTTGGACGCGGACGGTGAGATCAACCGCTGGCTCATCCGCGCGGACTCGCGCACTTGGCGCGATTAGGGCCGGTCGCAAAATTGCCCTGCCGACGAAATCGCCCTATAATGCCTTGCCCATATCCACAAACTATTTTGCTAAGGAGGTCCTTGTGAAGAACGGAAAATTGATGATCCTGATCGCCTGTTGTCTTTTGGCTACAACTGCACCGCTGTTGGCGCACTGTGAAATCCCCTGCGGTATTTATGGAGACGAGGCGCGTTTTGCCGCGATAGAGGAAGATCTGACGACCATAGAGAAGGCCATGAAGCAAATCGCTGCGCTCGCGGGCCAAAGCGACGCCCAAAGTGCGAATCAGCTAGCGCGGTGGGTGGCGAATAAGGAAGAGCACGCCAACAGAATCCAGCACGTCGTCACCCAGTATTTTATGACGCAGCGGCTCAAGGAGGTGGAAGAAGGAGACGAAGCAATGGCCGCATATACCGAAAAGCTGGTGCTTTTGCACAAGATGCTCCGGGGGGCCATGAAGTGCAAGCAGACGGTGGACGTGGAACAGGTGGAGAAAATGCGGGTCTTATTGCATGAGTTTAAGAGCGCCTATCAAAACTAACGCATTCCCAAGTCTCGCTAGTGGAAGCCCCATCTCCCTTGGGAGGTGGGGCTTTTGTTTTAGCGGATAAGGACGAGCTTGGCGTAGTGTGGGGGGCTATGTGCGATGCGGAAACGGACGAAGTACGGACCGGTAGCCACCAAATGGCCGCGTTCGTCTCGGCCATCCCATCGCATCTGGTGTACACCGGCGTCGAGCGGCGTATCCACTAGGGTGCGCACGCGTTGGCCTTGGACGTTGTAGATAGCCACGTGGACGGAGGTGGGATGATTGAGAAAGAAGCGGAGGTGGGTAGTTGCGTTGAAGGGGTTGGGCCACACTTGGAGCGATGTTGCAGATACCATTTTAGGTACTGCGGACGCTGGTCCGGGTAGGATTTCTATGGCGCGTCCGGGTGAAAAGGGGGTCTCGGTCAACGAGGCCGTTTTGTGCGGGACAAACGCGCTATCTGCTGAGGTGCGGACGATAGACTGGTCGTCGGGCCAAGTGGAGTGGGAAACGCTGGCGACCCTATAGCCGGTTTTATCGATTAGGTAGATGGATTCGCCGCTGTCGGTTAGTCCATCGCCGATTGTTCCGTCGTCGGTGTAGACGGGAACGGTGAACTCCGATGGGTTACCGCCGCCGAAGAGGACGACATACGAGCCGGGAGCAATGAAGGCACCGGGAGGGAAGCGGAAATAATCGATCAGGGACGCAGCGTCGCCCAACTGCCAGCTAGCTAAGGAGATAGTGTCTGCTCCGGCGTTGTAGAGTTCGATGAATTCGTCTTCATAGGGATCGCGCCGACCGTCGCGATTGGCATCGCCGATTAATCCTTCAGGCGGGTCGGCGAGCACCTCGCTGATGAAGAGAGGGTAGCTAGGCATAGACGGCGTTTCCGGCTCTTCTGACTCAGGAGGCAGGTCTGGGGCATAGCCGGGCGAAAAGGGGGCCTCGGTTTCCGAGACAGTTTTGTGTGGGAAGAACGCGCTGCTATCCGGTGAAATGCGGACGAGGGATTGGTCTTCAGGCCAAGTGGCGTGGGAGAGGAACGAGACTTCATGGCCATGATCGTCGATTAAGTAGATGGCTTCACCGGTGTTGGGCAGTCCATTGCCAATAGTTCCATCGTCGGTATAGACGGGGATGGAGAATCCCGTTGGATTGCCGCCGCCGAAGAGGACGACGTACGAGCCGGATTCAATGGCGGCGTCGGATGGGAAGCGGAAGAAGCTAATTCGAGGCCCCTCGTCGCCCAAGCGCCAATCGGCTAGGGAGATGGGCGCGGGGCCGGCGTTGTAGAGTTCGATGAATTGATCTTCATACGGATCGCGCCGACCATCGCGATTGGCATCGCCGGCTAGTCCCAAAGGCGGATCGGCTAGCACTTCGCTAATGAAGAGGGAGGAAATCAAGGGGGGCTGCGTTCCTGGGGCATGTCCAGGTGAAAAAGGTGCCCCAGTCGGCGAGGCGGTTTTGTGCGGGACGAACGCGCTGCTGTCCGGTGAAGTGCGGACGAGGGATTGGTTGTCGGGCCAAGTGGACTCGGAGAGAAACGAGATCTCATGGCCATGATCGTCGATCAGGTGAATGGCCTCACCGCTGTCGGTTAGTCCATCGCCGATAGCTCCATCATCGGTATAGACGGGGATGGTGAGCTCCGCCGGATTGCCGCCGCCGAAGAGGACGACGTACAAGCCGGGGCCAATGACGGCGTCGGACGGGAAGCGGAAGTAATCGCTCAGGGACTCCGTACCGCCCAAGCGCCAGCCGGCTAGGGAGATAGGAACGGGACCGGCGTTGTAGAGTTCGATGAATTCGTCTTCATACGGATCGCGCTGACCGTCGCGGTTGGCGTCGCCGGCTAGCCCCTCGGGCGGGTCGGCGAGTACTTCGCTGATGATGAGGGGGTAGACCAAGGGGGGCCGAGTTCCTGGGGCATGTCCAGGCGAAAATAACTCCTCAGTCGGCGAGATGGTTTTGTGCGGGACAAATGCGCTGCTGTCCGGTGAAATGCGGGTGAGGGATTGGTTGTCGGGCCAAGGGGTATGGGAGAAGAACGCGACCTCATGGCCACGTTTATTGATCAGATGAATGGCCTCACCGCTGTCGGTCAGTCCATCGCCGATGGTTCCATTATCGGTATAGACGGGGATGGTGGACTCAGCCGGATTGCCGCCACCGAAGAGGACGACATAGGAGCCGGGTTCAATGATGGCCTTGGCTGGGAAGCGGAAGTAGTCGCTTAGGGCCCCCGAGTCGCCCAAGCGCCAACCGGCTAGGGAGACGCGACGTGAGCCGGTGTTGTAGAGTTCGATGAACTCATCTTCATGCGGGTCGCGCTGACCGTCGCGGTTGGCGTCGCCAGCCGATCCTTCAGGCGGGTCGGCGAGCACCTCGCTGATGATGACGTTGGCTGCGGCGAGGGATGGGAGCGAGAGCAGCATCAGCAGAGCGAGGTGCCTGTAGCAGAGGCAGAACATGACCTTTGCCGGATTAGGCAGGCTCTTAAAACCGTTCTGTGCTAGGAATGATTAGAAAGGATGTACCCATCAAGTGACCTATAGAAGAGTTTTTAAAACCGCTGGTCGGTCAAGCCTTGCTAAAAGCGTACTCACCGATGAGTACGTCTTATCAATATGTAACCGAGGTGGCTAATGCACAACCTGCGTGGGATGGAGTCTCAGCGGAGGAGGAGGAGCTTGGCGTAGTGCGGGGGGCTATGCGCGATGTGGAAACGAGCGAAGTACAGACCGGTCGCCGCCCAATAGCCCCGTTCGTCGCGGCCATCCCATCGCGTCTGGTGCAGACCCGCGTGCAGCGGCGCATCCACCAGCGTGCGCACAAGTTGGCCTTGGATGTTGTAGATGGCTACGTGGACGACGGCGGCTTGGCGGAGGTAGAAGTCGAAGTGAGCAGTTGCGTTGAAGGGGTTGGGCCACACGCGGAGCGAGGTTGCTGAGGCCATTGCAGAGATTTTGGCTGCGGATGCAGAGGGCGCGTCTATGGCGCGTCCAGGAGAGAAGGAGGCTTGGGTCAGCGAGGCGGTTTGGTGCGGAACAAACGCGGTGCTATCCGGTGAAATGAGGACGAGGGATTGAGCGTAGGGCCAAGTAGATTGGAAGAGGAACGAGACCTCATGGCCATGATTGTCAATTAGGTGGATAGACTCGCCGGAGTTGGTCAGCCCATCGCCGATGGTTCCGTCGTCAGTATAGACGGGAACGGTGAACCCCGCTGGGTTGCCGCCGCCGAAGAGGACGACGTAGGAGTTGGGTTCAATGACGGCGTTGCGTGGGAAGCGGAAGTAATCGCTTAGTGAACCCGCGTCGCCCAAGCGCCAACCGGCTAGGGAAACGGGCACGGGACCGGCGTTGTAGAGTTCGATGAATTCGTCTTCATACGGATCGCGCTGACCGTCGCGATTGGCATCGCCAGCCGGTCCCTCAGGCGGGTCGGCGAGCACTTCGCTGATGAAGAGGGGATAGGTCAAAATGGGTCGCGTTTCCGGAGCGTGTCCGGGTGAGAAGGAGGCTTCAATCGGCGAGGCAGTTTTGTGTGGGACAAAGGCTCCGCCGTCCGATGGGGTGCGGACGATAGACTGATCTTTGGGCCACTCGTCGTGCAAGACGGCATCGATCTCGTGGCCGTTTTTGTCGATCAAGTGAATATCCTCGCCGCTGCTGGTCAGTCCGTTGCCGATTTTTCCGTCGTCGATATAGACAGGCACGGTGAATCCCGATGGGTTGCCGCCGCCGAAGAGGACGATGTACGAGTGCGGGGCGATGACCGCGTCGGCTGGGAATTGGAAGAAATTCTTCAGTGCTGTGCTGTCGCCCAGCCGCCAGCCGGCCAAGGAGATAGGTTCCGACCCGGCGTTGTACAGTTCGATGAAATCATCCTCATACCCGTCGCGCTGGCCGTCTCGATTGGCGTCGCCGGCAAGGCCGGAAGACGGGTCAGCGAGTACTTCGCTGATGAAGAGGGGGTAGGAGGGTTTAGGGATGATGTGGGTGTGGCCGGGCGAGAAGAGGGCTTTGACCGTTGAGGCGGTCTTGTGTGGAACCCATGTGTCGCCGTCGGGCGGATGGCGGACGAGGGACTGTTTGCTGGGCCAAGGGGTATGCGCGACGCTGTCGATCTCATGGCCGTTTTTGTCGATCAGGCGAACCACCTCGCCCTTGCCGGTCAGGCCATTGCCGATTTTTCCGTCGTCGGTATAGACGGGCACGGTAAATCCCGACGGGTTGCCGCCGCCGAAGAGGACGACGTACGAGCCGGGTTCAATGACGGCGTCGGCGGGGAATTGGAAGTGTTCCTTCGGAGGCCTGCTGTCGCCCAACTTCCAGTTGGCCAAGGAAATGGGGTCCGAGCCGGCGTTGTAGAGTTCGATGAATTCGTCTTCATACGTGTCGCGCCGACCGTCTTGGTTGGTATCGCCAGCAAGGCCCGTAGGCGGGTCGGCGAGCACTTCGCTGATGAAGAGGGGGTAGGCGGGTGTAGGTTCGGGCGGTGTTTCGGGTTCGGGTGTTTCGGGTTCGGGTGTTTCGGGTTCGGGTGTTTCGGGTGTTTCAGGCGTTTCGGGTTCGGGTGTTTCGGGTTCGGGCGTTTCCGGTTCGGCATCTGTGGTGCGTCCGGGAGAAAAGGGTACTCCAGTCGGCGAGGCGGTTTTGTGTGGAACAAACGCACCGCCGTTGGATGGATGGCGGACGAGGGACTGGTCGTTGGGCCAAGTGCTGTGCGAAACGACCGCGATCTCCGCACCCGTGTCGTTGATCAGGCGAATCTCCTCGCCGGAGTTGGTCAGTCCGTTGCCGATGCGTCCGTCGTCAGTATAGACGGGGACGGAGAATCCCGTTGGATTGCCGCCGCCGAAGAGGACGACGTAGGAGTTGGGTTCAATGATGGTATTGGCTGGGAATTGGAAGAAGTTGTCCGATGACGAGCTATCGCCCAGCCGCCAGCCGCTTATATCGACGGATGCTGAACCGGCGTTGTAGAGTTCGATGAACTCGTCTTCATAGGTGTTGCGCTGGCCATCTTGGTTGGCGTCGCCAGCGGCACCCGTAGGCGGGTCGGCGAGTACTTCGCTGATGACAATCGTGGCTTCGGCGAGGGGCGCGAACCCAAGCAGGAGGACAAAGGACAAGAGACGGGCCATGGCCCTGCTAATGCAAAGAGCGGGCCAAGACGTTGACTAAACTGTTATTTATTTAGGAACAGATAGTTATGTGCTGGCCATTGATCTTTGCACTCGACGACAATGGCCCATTTGGGACACAGCGGCGCAGACTGCGGGTAACGCTCCTTCCATCACCCAGGGATGACTAGCGGAGCGGTCCGCTCCCCCAATCACGGCGGGCTGGAAATACTCCTCAGATCCAGCGATAGGTGCGAGCACCGCGGCTGGAGACGCGGGCGAATTTCCAGGCTGTCAGCCACTCTTGGCGGTCGTGGACCACCAGTTCGGGATGCTCTTGGCTGCGGACGAGGAGGCCGGGTAGGTGAGGACGGCCATTGGGCTTGCGGGCGTCGTTCCAGCGCAGGTCCATGCTCCAGCGTACCGCGTCGGAGCGGTTAGGTTGGCTGCCGTGCGGGGTGCGGCAGTGAATGGCGATTAGGCCACCGCGTTGGACGGGGATGGTGACCGGAGCCCAGGACGGCAACTCTTCGGGAGCGACGGTGAAGCTGCCGCCTTGGTCGGCGGGCGGGCGCACGTGTCGGCGCAGCGGCTCTTGGTGGCAGCGGGGATAGATCATCAGGGTGCCGTTTTCTTCGTCGGCATCAACTAGGGGAATCCAGGTGGTGACGACGAGCGTGTCGTCGGCTTCGGGCAACAACACGCCGAGGTCTTGGTGCCAAGCGGTGGAGCGCGCCCATTCGTTTTGCGAGAAGTTGCCGGCGTACTCGTCGCTGGCCGGGACTTTGGCGCGGATGTGCTGGCAGGAGTTGGCGTAGATTTCCGGGCCGACCAGGGATTCGATCAGATCGAGCAGCCGTGGGTTGTGCAAAAAGGCGAAGATATTGGGCCCCAGATTGGCGGGGAAGTTAATGCCAGCCGTGGCACTGGCGTCGGCTTTGGCGAGGGGAATCAGGCGCTTTGCAAAAGGTAGCTCCGCATAGTCGCGTTCTATTTTGCCAGCGGCCAACAGGCGTTGAGCCGCTTGATCGACAATCTCCTCCAGTTCCGCTTGGACTGGATCTAGGTCTTCGGGAGCCAAGGCGTCGGGCACGTGGACGTAGCCCTCGGCGTGGAAGAATGCGAGTTGCTCCGAGCTGAGGCCGGGCATAGCGCGTTTTAAAAGGTGCCGATGATCGATGCCCGATGGATTTGGCCTAAGTCGGGAGAGGACGAGTAGGCGTAATCGATTGCGTAGCGGTTCATGACCAGTCCGGCTCCGGCGCTCAGGCCCAGCGGCTCCTCGTCTTGGCTGCCGGTTTGTTGAGTAGTGTAACCGGGCCGGATGTAGAGGCCTGAGGCGAGCTGGACCTCAAGGCCGAAGGCTAGATAAGAGTCGTTGTCGTTGGGCAAGTTGAAATCGGCCACCAAGAGCACGGGCACGGGCATGTGCGCGAGGTGATGGGCCATCCCTAGGCGGATGTGTACCGGCAGCGAGTCCTTGAAGCCCTCGGTGTAGCCCGAGCGGACAAAACCGAGATTGGCGATTGCCGCACCGAGAGTGGTGCCCTCGATAGGGGCGCGGATGAGGAGGCCCAGATCGGCAAGATAAGCGTCTGAAGAAAACTCGGCGATGTTTGAATAGACGGCTTTTAGATTGGCACCGACGGCTAGCCAGTCTGGCCCGAGCTGTTGGGCGATGGACAGATAAGCGGCGAGGTCGGTTGCCGAGAAGGTCCCCAAATCGCGCCCTTCTCCATCGGTACGCCACAAGTCGCCGTAGGATACGTAGTGGACGCTTAGGGCGTGTACGCGCGATCCCTTGGGGGCAGCGATGGAGGCGAAGCCGGCTTGGGAATCGACGAAATAGCTGTTGTAGGCAAGCGCGGCCGTGCGCTCGCTTAAACCGAAAAGTCCGGCGGGATTCCAAGCCGAAGCCTCGATGTTGCCGGACACGGCCGCGTAGGCCCCGCCGAGTGCAGCCGCGCGGGTGCCGACGCCGATCTTGAGAAAGTTGAAACCCGTGGTGCCGGCGTTGGGGTTGATCGCACTAGCGGGCGTCAAGGTCGAAAGTAGGATGCAGGCCGCGAGGGCGTAGTATCTCATAGTTGGTCTCCAGATTTCAGGCGGCTGCCCGTTCGAGGGCATGGGCTGTGCGCAGCAAACGAGCCTCTTCGAGGGGTGGGGCCAATAGTTGGACGCCAATGGGCAAGTCGCCGTGGCTTTGAGCAAAGGGCACGGATATGGCCGGAAGTCCGGCGAGGTTGACCGAGGCTGTGTAGATATCGTTGAGGTACATCTGCAAGGGATCGTCGAGCTGTTCGCCGAGGCGGAAGGCGGTGGTCGGAGCCACGGGCGAGATCAGCACGTCGCAGGTGGCAAAAGCGCGGGCAAAGTCTTCGCGGATCAGGGTGCGAACCTGCTGGGCCTTGCGGTAGTACGCGTCGTAGTAGCCGGCGCTCAGGGCGTAGGCCCCGAGCATGATGCGGCGCTTTACCTCGGTGCCAAAGCCCTCGCTGCGCGTGTGCAAATACATCTCTTGCAGGTCGGTGCTGCCCTCGGCGCGATAGCCGTATTTGACGCCGTCGTAGCGCGCGAGATTGGCCGATGCCTCGGCCATGGCGATGATGTAATAGGTACTGATGCAGTATTCGGGGTGGCCAGCCACGGGCAGTTGGACATCCACGAGTTCGGCTCCTGCATCCACCAAGGCGTTGGCCGCACCTTGAGCCGCAGCGGCTACTTCCGCGTCAAGTGCGGCGGGAAAGTATTCGCGCGCCAAGCCTATTCGCAAACCGCGGACGTTCCCTTTGAGCACAGCCCGATAGTCGGGCACGGGGGCGGTGCTGGAAGTCGAGTCGCGGGGGTCGTGCCCGGCGATGGCTTGGAGCAGGAGGGCGGCATCTTCGACATCTTTGGTTACGGGGCCGATTTGGTCGAGCGAAGAAGCGTAGGCTATGAGTCCGTAGCGCGAGACGCGACCGTAGGTGGGCTTGAGGCCGACGACACCGCAGTAGCTGGCCGGTTGGCGCACCGAGCCGCCGGTGTCTGAGCCGAGGGCGAGGATGGTCTCGTCGGCAGCTACCGCCGCGGCCGAGCCGCCACTGGAGCCGCCCGGCACTCGCTCGGGGTCACAGGGGTTTAAGGTGGGGCCGAAATAGGAGTTTTCGCAGGACGAGCCCATGGCGAACTCATCCATGTTGGTTTTGCCGATGAAGACGGCGTCGGCGTCGCGCAGCCGCTCGACGGCCGTGGCGTCGTAGGGGGCGATGAAGTGTTCGAGGATTTTCGAGCCACAGGTGGTGCGCCCGCCGCGCACGCAGAGGACGTCTTTGAGGGCCAAGGGAATGCCCGCCAAAGGCCCCAAAGCTGCGCCTGCCGCGCGCCGTTGGTCGATGTCGTCGGCGCGGGCTAGGGCACCTTCTGGATCTACGCTGATGAAGGCGTTGATCTGGCCGTCGATTGCGTCGATGCGGTCGAGCGCGGCCTCGACTAGCTGACGGGCGGTGATTTCCCCTTGTTGCAGGCGGGCACTGAGTTCGTGGGCAGTGGCTTGGTTGAGCGCCATGAGTTAGGAGGCGGCTTGGTCCTTGTCTTTGGACTGGGGCTCGATCTGGGCTTGGTCCTTGTCTTTGGCCTGAGGCTCAGTTTGAGCCGGTGGGGCCGTAGGCTGAGTAGGTTGCTTTGGGGCCTCGATTTCGTCCTGCACGTCGCGCATAGCAGTGCGGAACTCGCGGATGCCCTTGCCCAAGCCCTGCGCCATCTCGGGGATGCGCTTAGCGCCGAAGATGAGCAGAATGACGACGAAGATGATGAGTATTTCCCAGTGGCCCATACCGAACATGGCTCTAGCTCCCGAAAGATGTGTTCAATAGCTGTGGCGGAAGTAGTACCAGCCGACGAAGAGTCCCAACATAGTGATTAGGTTGAACTTTAGCGCCAGCTCAAACGAAAAGGACAGGATGATGAGGTTAAACATATGCGGCCCGATGGAATACTCCACGTAGCGCAAGAGAGCAAGTTCGACAATGGTATCGGGGCCGACCACGGCCATGAGGATAAACCTCAGCATTTCACCGAGGATATTGGCGCCAATCATCGTCGTGAAGAGGATGAGGATGAGGTGGCTGAGGGGTTTGTCGCGCAGCATAGAAACTCAGGCGTGTTGCGTGACGTCGCCGTGCACAAGCCGGAAGATCCAGCGAACGGGTCCAGAGAAGACGTACACGAGAATCATGGGAAAGAAAAAGGTGCTGTCGTAGATGGTCAGGCCGACCGTGGTGATGAGGTAAAGCTGTTTGAAGCGGTCGCCGAGGGAAGTGCCGCGGAAATTGGGAATACTGTCGTAATCGAGCCGACTGACCATCAGGAAGGACAGCACTAAAATCAGGAGCACGGACAGCGGTGTGGCGTGGGGGATGGGCCAGGCTTTGACAAAAACCACGTATTGGGTGAGGCAGACAGCAGCCGTGGGAATGGCCAAGCCCATGTAAAATTCGCCGCGCTCGCCGTCGAGGCTGAGCGTATTGAAGCGGGCGAGACGCATGGCACCGCACAGCAGGAACGCGAAGGCCAGCGCCAGCCCCCAGCCGGTTGGCAGGTGGGCCTGATAGATGATGGCAGCGGGCACGATGCCAAAGGTGCAGGCATCGACGATGGAGTCGAAGTGGAGCCCAAATTGGGAATCGCGCCCCATGACCCGGGCGAGTTGGCCGTCCATTTTGTCGAATACCGCGCCCAAGAAGATGAGCCAGGCGGCTGGCACGTAGTTGCCGTTAAAGGCGTAGTGCAGGGCGAGGAATCCGCAGAACAGATTGCCGATGGTGAACGCGGTGGGTATGAACTGCCTCATTTTCGCATCCTTCCTGCCGCTAGCGTCGCGTCCGGTAGGGACTCTCTTCAAGGGTCAGGTCTAGGTTGTAGTGCTCGTTGTGGCGCACCACACCGAGCGCGGCGATTTCGCCGACGCGCAAGCCGCGCAGCACGCCAATGGCCTCGTCGGCGCTGCGGATCTTCTCGTCGTTGACCGCGACGATTACGTCGCCCTTTTCGAGGCCCGCTAGTTCAGCCGGACTGTCGTTGGCTACCCTGACGACTAGGACTCCGTCAGTGGAATCGAGCCTTAGGTACTCCGCTAGAGGCGGGGTGATGTCTTGGACGGCTAGGATGCCGGTCCAAGAGCGACGCACTTGGCCGTACTGGCGAATTTCCTCCAGGAAGCTCGCGGCCGTGTCGATGGGAATGGCAAAGCCAATGCCAATAGAGCCGCTGGCGTATTCGCCGCCGGTGTAGATAAAGCTGTTGATGCCGATGACCTCGCCATCGGCATTGACTAAGGGGCCGCCGCTGTTGCCGAGATTGATGGCCGCATCGGTTTGAATCATGTCTCGGTAGTAGTAATCGCCTTGGGGTTCGGAAAAGTCGCGATCTAGGGCGCTGACGACGCCGATGCTGACGGTAGGCCCCAAATCGAAGGGGTTGCCGATGGCAATGGCCCATTCGCCGACCAGAATATCGCCTGAAGTGCCGAGAGGCGCAACCGGCAGATCGCCTTCATCTATCTTAAGGACGGCGAGGTCGAAGTTGAAGTCGGAGTCCACGTAGCGGGCCTCAAAGGTGCGACCGTCGGGTTCGGGCAAAGAGGCCGTTATTTTTTGTAGCCGACGCGGATCGCCGACCACGTGGCTATTCGTGAGAATGTAGCCCTCGTTATCGACGACAAAACCCGAGCCGGTGGAGACGCGGTCTTGGTCTCGGGGCACGTAGTAAAAAGGCGAGAAAAGGTTCCAAAAAGGGTCGCCGCGATACCTGTATAGATGCTGGACGCGCTCGCGGTAGCGCACGTGGAGGCTGACGACCGAGGGCTGGACCCGCTCCACGGCCCGCACTACGGCCGTGCGGCGCGACTCCCCAATGGACGCGCCGGCATGGTTCAGAGCCAATGCCAGCAGAGCGAGTGAGCAGATAAAATGCAAGGTTGTACCTCGAAAAATAAATTTCGCCGATCAAGTAATTATATAATCATATATATAATAATCATATACATAGTTGCAAGTATTGCGCAGCTATCTCGCAATATCGCTAATCTGGCAATTCGCCGCGCAGATTCAGGATCGCATCAAAACTGTCGTTTTTGGCGGCCTTGTTGTTTTTGATCGTGCCGCACTTGGTGCAGCAGTGGGCGAGAATATAACCGCCGCGTTTGATGGTAAACCCCACCGGCTCCATCAAGCCGCGACAGTGTTCGGCGCGATCGCCTGGGTTTACATCGACGTGTTGGCTCCAGAGGCATTCGGGGCAGTGGTTGGTGTAGCCATCACCCTGCACGGAAAAGCCACAATTTCCGCAGGTAAAATTTTCAATGTGCCGCTGGAATTTTTTGTGCATTTAGGCTAGGCCATTTCTGCGCTAAGGCTATCTGGGTACGCCACCCATAGTAGGCAGAGGCCACGCGCAGGGGCCGTGGCACCGGCCGTGGTGCGGTCGCCGCTGGCGAGCAGGTCGGCGATGGCCGTTGGCGGCCTCGTACCGCGGCCGATTTCGACCATGGTGCCGACGAGGATCCGCACCATGTGGCGGAGGAAGCGGTTGGCCTCGATTTCAAAGACTAGCTCGCGACCGCGTTGGGACCAGACCGCGTCAAAGACGTGGCAGGTCAGGTGCTCGGGGATGGGATCTTGTTTGCAAAAAGCTCCAAAAGCGCGTTCGCCGCAGAGCGCGCGAGCGGCCACGGCCATAGGGGCCAAAGATAGCGCTGAATAATAGGTCCACACCTGAGTGCGATTGACGGCTGCCTTGCCTTGGTGAATGCGGTAGCGATAGCGCTTGCGGGTTGCGCTGTAGCGGGCGTGGAAGTCCGGGGGGACCTCGTCGGCGGCACGCACGGCAATGTCTGGAGGCAAGAGGCCGTTGAGGCTGCGGAGCAACCGGTCTGTAGGCAGCGCGGCCTCGGTCTGGAAATGAGCTACCTGCCCGAGGGCATGAGTTCCAGCGTCCGTGCGGCCCGCGCCGATGAGGCGAACTGGCTTTTTGAGTAGGATGTACAGGGCTTGTTCGAGCGCGTCTTGCACAGTGCGATCGCTCTTTTGGCTCTGCCAGCCGGCGAAGTGAGTGCCGTCGTATTCGATTACTAGGCGCAGCGTCCGCATCGCCCTAACGCAAAAAGTACACGAGCGCAATCAAGCCTAGGGCGGCCAAGGCGAATAGACCGTCGGCGCGGCCAAAGCGCAGTGGGCGATAGTGGGTGCGTTCGGCTCCGCTAGCGTAGCAGCGGCTCTCCATGGCCAAGGCGAGGCGATCGGCGCGACCGCAGGCTGCGACGAGGAGGGGTACTAGGAGGGGCACGAGGTTTTTGATGCGGCGCAGAAAAGAGCCACTAAAGTCGGCCCCACGCGCTAGTTGGGCTTTGCGCAGACGCTCAGCCTCGTCGAGGAGTACGGGGATAAACCGCAGGGCGATGGAAATCATCAGCGCCATGTCGCCGGCCGGAAAGCCGAAGCGGCGCAAGGGACTGAAAAAGCGCTGGAGGCCGCTGGTTATCTCCATCGGCGCGGTCGTGAGCGTCAAGAGCGTGGCGGCGACGATGGCTGCGGCCAGCCGCGCGGTGAAGAAGGCTCCCACGTGCAGGCCCTCGGCAGTCAGGGCGTGATCGGAAAAGGGCAACGGCAAGACGGCGCGGCCGGGCGTGAGCAGCGCGTGGAGGCCAAAGGTGAACAGGAAGAGCCAGGCAAAGGTTTTGAGCTGGCGCAAGATGAGGCGCAAAGGCACCCGTGCCAAAGCGGTGACCACCAGTAGAAAAGCTCCAAGCAGTAGCAGCGCGAGTGCGTTGGGTGCGGCAAAGGCCGCCAGCGTCAGCGCGAAAACGCCCCCTAACTTGGTGCGCGGATCGAGGCGGTGAATCGGCGAGTCGAGCGCGATGTAGCGGCCGAGCGCGATGTCCTGTAAAAAGGCCAAGGGCTAGGGCAAGAAGCGGTTGGTGAAGACCGCGGTGGGGTCCACGACGCCCTCTTTGATCAGGCCAACGGTCACCATTTGTTCCAATAGTTTTTGCCAGCGTTCCAAGGTCATGCTGCCGAGGCCGTTTTGTTGGGCGACCGGATCGAGAACCATGTCCATAGATTCGGCGGCGCCATAGGCGAGAATGTCCATACCCATCTCGGGGTTGAGGCTGTTGATGTGGCGGTTGGTCGCCTCTGGCTCGGCGAGGTATTTTTCCCAGCCTTTGACGCTGGCGCGGACTACGGCACCGACGAGTTCAGGCTCGGCGGCGATGCGCTCTTCGGTGGTGATGAGCACGCTGGCATAGGGGTTAAAGCCAGTGTCGGCTACGAGTAGGGCTTTGGGATCGCCGCCTTTGGTCTTGGCGACGAACGGTTCGCTGAAGACGTAGCCCTGTTGGGCAAAATTCTCGTCCACGAGGAATTGGGCTACATTGCCGGGATAGGGGACGATCGTGACGCCTTCAAATGGGTATTTCCAGCGCAGATAGTGCGAGAAGGCCGGGCGTTGCGACAAGGCCAAGGTAATGTTTTTGATTTGCGAAATGGAGTCGATGCCCGAGCTCTCGTGGACGATGATGCAGTGCGGGTTGATCTGGTAGGACGCCATGAGCGCGACCACGGAGATTTGTTGGGCACGCGCATACAGGATGTCGTCGGCATTGACTATGCCAAAGGCTACCGCGCCGGTAGCCACGCGCTGGACGACCGGCGAGTCCGGGCCGCCGCCGAGGATTTCGACCTCAACGCCGTTTTCCTCGTAGTAGCCGTGGACGGCAGCTGCGTATAAGCCGCCGTGTTCGGCTTCTGGGAACCAGTTGAGCGCGAGTTGGACCTTGGGTAGGGCGTCGGCTGTGGGTGCTTCTTTTTCAGCGGTGCAGGCGACGAGCGCGAGGAAAGCTGCCAAGAGCGGGTATTTGAACATCAATAATTCTCCTAGTGATTGTGGTGGTAGTTGGCGCGCCGCCATTTCACTCGGGCGCGCCCGTCCAGCGTCTGAGCAAGAAATTACTCAAGCTGCCCACGGTGGTAAATAGCCCCAAGCCGAGCAAGGTGCAAAACAGAATGCAGGCGAATAGGTAGTCGGTTTTGGCTTGGCCGTTGGTGAGGATGATCAAGTAGCCGAGGCCAAAGTCCTTGGTGCCGTAGCCGGCGAAGAATTCGCCGACGATCGCGCCGATGACCGACAGGCCGCTGGAGATGCGGGCGCCGACGAGCATCTGGGGGACGGCGCCGGGGACGCGGAGCTTGAACAGTACCTGCCAGCGGTTGGCCTTGTTGAGCGCGAAGAAGTCGAGGATGTGGGGATCGACGCGGGTCAGGCCGTCGGTGGTATTGGCGATGACCGGGAAGAGAGCGATGATGAAGGAGACGGCTACCACGCCTTGGAGGCCGTAGCCGATCCACAGGATGATCAGGGGCGCGATGGCTACGATGGGCATGGTCTGCAAGAAGATCGCGTAGGGGTAGAGACTGCGCTCGATGAGGCGCGACTGAGAAAACAGCAGGGCGACCAAGAAGCCAAAGGCAAAACTGAGGACAAAGCCCAAGATGGCACCTAAAGCCGTCAGCAGGGTAGCCGACAGCAGGCGCGGCAAGTTGTCGGCAATGGCTTGGGCCACGAGCAGGGGACCGGGCAGCAGGAAAGGTTTGATCCCAAGGAGCGAGACCGCCGCTTGCCAAGCGCACACGACCAAGGCGAAAAACAGCAGTGGAGGCAGGGTGTTGGTCGTTAGGGAGCGCAGGCGTTTCATGAGTCGTCGGCGTGGGCGAGTTGGCGCGAAATCCCGTTGGCTATGCGGATGAATTCAGGGGCGCTGCGCAGGTACGCTGAGCGCGGATAGGGAAACGGGATGGGGATGTCGGCGAGGATGCGGCCGGGGCGTGCGCTCATCACTAGGACCCGCTGGCTGAGGAACACGGCCTCGGAGACGCTGTGCGTGACGAAGAGGCCGGTCCAGCGGTCTTCCTGCCACAGGCGCAACAGCTCCTCGTTGAGCCGCTGGCGGGTGATTTCGTCGAGTGCGCCAAAAGGTTCGTCGAGGAGCAGGATTTGGGGGCGGGTTACTAACGCGCGGGCAATGGAGACTCTCATGCGCATGCCGCCGGAGAGCTGGGCTGGATACGCATCGGCAAAGTCGGTTAGGCCGACTAGTTCAAGCGTTTGGGTGACGCGTTCGTCAGCATCCTCGTGGCGCAGCTCTAAGGGGAGGGTGATGTTGTGTGCGACCGATCGCCAAGGCAGCAGCGTGGCGTCTTGGAAGACGAAGGCGAGGCCAAGCGCGTCGTGACCCTCCACGCGCAGCTCGCCGCTCGTGGGCTGGTCGAGGCCGGCCACGAGGCGGAGGAAGGTGGATTTGCCGCAGCCGGAAGGGCCGACGATGGAGACGAATTGACCGCGGCTAATTTCCAAATTGAGGTCGTGTAGGGCCTGCACTCCAGAGGGGAAGTATTTGTTGAGCCCCGTGGCGACGACTAGCTGAGACTCCATTTAGCCTCGGGGATGATAGGTCTTGTGGACCTCTTTGAGATAGCTGAGGTCGAGATGCGTGTAGATCTGGGTGGTGGAGATGTCGGCGTGGCCCAACAGCTCCTGCACGGCGCGGAGGTTGGCGCCGCCTTCTAACAGATGCGTGGCAAAAGAGTGGCGCAGGGTGTGGGGGCTGATCTCCCTGCCGATGCGGGCCTTGTCGCCGGCGGTTTTGATGATCTTCCACACGCTCATCCGCGAGAGCGGGCCGCCTTGGGCGTTGAGAAAGACGTGGTCGCCCGAGTCGGGACGGGTGAGGTGGGGGCGGCCCTGGCGCAGGTAGTGTCTGAGTGTGCGAGCGTCTTTGGCCGCGATGGGCACGATGCGCTCGCTCCGGCCGTGGATGCGGATGAGGCCCCGCGCCAGCAGCAGGGTCTCCTGTTGCAGCGCGGTCAACTCGGAGACGCGGATGCCGGTGGCGTAGAGCACGGCGAGGATGGCTCGGTCGCGCTGGCCCAGTGGTTCGTCGGGGTCAGGCGCGGCGAGGAGGGCGGCGATTTCCTCGACTGAGAGTACGTCGGGCAGGCGGCGCTCTAGTTTGGGTGGGTCGAGGAGTTCGGCTGGGTTGTGTGTCGTTGCGCCCTTGAGCAGTAAGTACTGGTGGAAGCGCTTTATCGAGGTGAGGTTGCGGGCCATGGTGGAAGCAGTTAGGCCGGCGTCGCGCAGCGAGTGGAGCAAGTGGGCGATGTGCTGGTGTTGGACGGTTTCTATGCGCTCGACGCCTTGGGCGGACAGGTGGTGCAGATAGCGGTTGAGGTCGCGGCGATAGGCGTCGAGGGTATTGGCCGCCAGTCCATTGTCGCGCTCCATGGCCTTGAGGAAGCGCTCGCAGGGATCGGACAGGGCCGCTGGCAGCGGGCGTTCAGGCGTGGATTTCGGGCGGGGCATGATCCGGGCCGTTGAGATGGGCGAGCAAGGCGTCGGCCTGTTTGCGGCTGAAGCCGGGAAGGGCGGCGATTTCTTCGGCTGGCGCGGCGGCGATGCGCTTGACTGAGCCAAAGGCAACGAGCAGGGCTTTGCGCTTTTGTGGGCCGATGCCGGGGATGTGGTCCAAGGTCGAGCTGAGCGCGCTCTTGGCGCGTTGCTGGCGGTGGTTTTTGAGCGCGAAGCGATGGGCTTCGTCGCGCAGCATCTGCAACAGGCGCAGGCTGGCCGAGGTCTTGGGCAGGAGCAGGGGATCGCGCTGGCCCGGGAGGATGACTTCCTCAAAGCGCTTGGCGAGGCCGACGACGGGTTGGTCTACTATGTCTAGCTCGCGCAGGGCGGCGACCGTGCTGGTGAGTTGGCCCGGCCCGCCGTCGATGAGCAGCAAGTCGGGCCGCGGCTCGTTGCGCTCGGCTAGGCCGCGGAAGCGGCGATGGACTACTTGGTGGATGGCGGCGTAGTCGTCGGGCTGCGCGAGGTCGCGGATTTTGAAGTAGCGGTACTGGCTGCGCTTGGCCCGGCCGTCGATAAAGCAGACCACTGAGCCGACCGGATTCGCACCTTGGAAGGTGGAGATGTCGATGCCTTCGATATGGCGGGGCGGAGCCGCTAGCTGCAAGTCGCGCTGGAGGGCATAGACCGATTGGGGGATGCGGTCGCGCTTCAGCTCGCGCTTGAGCTGGCGTTCGGCGAGTAATTGGGTGGCGTTTTTGGCGGCCATGTCGAGCATCTGTGCCTTGGCACCGCGCTGGGGGGTGGCTAGCTCGACCTTGCCGTCGGCTTTTTGAGACAGCCAAGCGGCTACCTCGTCGGCGTCTGCTAGCTGGGCTGGCAGGTGGATCTCGGGTGGGACGAAGTCGTTTTGCAGATAGAATTGCCGCGCAAAGGCCGAGAGGATTTCCCCGTCTGAGGATTCCATGACCCCGCCGAGGAAGTGGTGCTTTTTGCCGAGCAGGCGGCCCTCGCGGATTTCGAGGACGCTGCAACAGGCTTCGTCGTCGCTGCGGGCCATGCCGAGGACGTCGCGGTCAATCAGCTCGTCGAGGACGCGCGCATGGATTCTAGTGCTTGGATCTGATCGCGGAAGCGGGCGGCTTTTTCGTAGCGCATGTCTTCGGCGGCTTCGGTCATGCGCTTTTGCAACTCGCGGATTACTTCGGCGTTCTGGCCGCGCAAGAAGCGCACGGCCCGCTCGACGGTTTTGCGGTAGTCGTCAGCCGAGACGAGGTTTTCGCAGGGGCCTTCGCAGCGCTTGATGTGGTATTCGAGGCACAGCGGCACTTTGTCTGAGGGCAACTGGGCGTTGCAGGTGCGGATGGGGAAGACTTTGCGCATGGTGTCGATGGTGGTGTGCATGGCGCGGACGTTGCTGTACGGGCCGAGGTAGCGCGAGCCGTCGCGGACTACGTCGCGGGTGGCGAAGATGCGGGGGAAAGGCTCGGCGGTGATGCGGATGTAAGGGTATTTCTTGTCGTCTTTGAGCAGGATGTTGTAGCGCGGTTTGTGGGTGCGGATTTGGGTGGCTTCGAGGATGAGGGCTTCTTGCTCGCTGCTCGTTACGATGTAGTCGATGTCGGCGATGTTGCGGACTAGGGCTTTGAACTGACGCCGGCCATCGCCGCCCGACGTGCGAAAGTATGAGCGCACCCGGTCGCGCAGGCTTTTGGCCTTGCCGATGTAGATGATTTGTCCGTCGCGCCTTTTCATGATATAGACGCCGGATTCGTTGGGCAGAGCGTCGAGTTTGAGGCGCAGATCTTCGGAGAGGGTCTTCATCAGAAAAGGATGTGGGTTGACATATTGCAACGAGGATATGCGTTTTGCTAGGTCGCGTCAAGACGGGCGATAGATGCAGGATTGGCAGCTACTTGAGCAAGAGGAGTCGTCGGGTTTGCTCGCCGCCGGGATAGTGCAGGCGGGCGAGATAGACGCCCGCCGCCACTGTCTGGGCTGAAGGTCTCAACGACACCGATCAACAAACAATGGCGCAAGAACATTCAATTGCTGTCATTATAGGCCACCTCTGCGTCGTGTATTTGAAATTTGGCCACTGCAAACATACGGCGCGGCCCGGGTCGTTTATACCCTCAAAATTTTGCTTCATAGTTTGAGCGATTTTCAGAAAAAAGAAATGATATTGATTCCACCCGGCGCATTCCCGATGGGAACCTCAGAACGGGAAGCCACGCGATTAGCAGCCGCGTACGGCTACCACATTAGCTGGTTCATCGGTGAGATTCCGCAGCGGTCAGTGTACGTGGATGCTTTCTACATCGACAAGTTTCCAGTGACCAACGCTCAATACGCCGAATTCGCGGATGCGACGGGCCATCCTCCACCGGCTTTCTGGCCCGATGGGATACTCCCGACCGAAAAGCGCAACCATCCAGTCACTGAGGTAAATCAGGACGATGCTTGGGCGTACGCAAAATGGGAGGGCAAGCGCCTGCCCACGGAGGCCGAGTGGGAAAAGGCGGCGCGCGGCATTAATGGCCTTAGTTTTCCTTGGGGCAACCAGTTTGATCCAGAGGCGTGCTGCTGGGGACGCTCCAGCCGGGAAGGTCCGGCTGCCGTCGGCTCCTATCCTAAAGGTGCCAGCCCGTACGGGGTCATGGATATGGTCGGTAATGTGGCCGAATGGTGTGCCGACGCACCGGGACCGGGTTCGGCTTTTATCAAGGGAGGGTGTTACCTGACTAAATCGATCGTCAATCTGCGCCCGGCGGCACGGAATATGAGCGGCTTCACCAATAATTGCTCCATGTTCTACGGTTTTCGCTGCGCAAAGGAGGCTGTCTGAGATGGCACCAATCAGGATCAAACCCCTCTCGGGGACAGGAGGGTCAAGGTCGATGAGTTTTTCTCTATCCAATGTTCCGGCTTTTCCAGGAGCTACGTTTGGTGCCTGCTTTCCCGAAGCGATTGGCGATGCGGCCGCCGCAACTTGGTTTGGCGACGAAGTGGAGATCAACTGGGAAGAACCCGATGGAGGTGTGCTGCATTGTGTAGGTAGGCGTCCAGGGGAACTCTCCTACACCGTCACTCTTATCCCAGGAGAGGAGATGGTTGAAGCACATCTGAGCCTGACCAACGAAAGCACCAGAGACTGGGAGACCACCTTGGCCTTCAACTGCTTTAACCCGAATAATGCCGAATCCGTCTGGGACCACGACTGCCTGCGTCATTGGGTCGGCCAGCAGGGCCAGATGAAGCGTCTGATGGCGCTGCCGCGTCAGTTTGGTCCTCGGCCCACCATCCAACTCTACAGCGTCGAGGGCGCTCCGCTTGGAAAAAAGATCCCCTTTGTAGCTAATTTTTTGGCAACACCCGAAGATGTGGTCCTGGAGGGGTGGATGGCCATCGAGTCGATGGACGGTCGCCGCTTTATAGCCACCGCGTCGAAACCGGCTCTCTTCCTATTCCAGAACATGGAATACTCCTGCATACATAGCGCTCCGAGCTTTGGGCCCCTCGCGCCTGGAGCGACCGGTCAAGCTATCACGCGGCTTTATTTTGTCGAAGGCGATCTGGCCGCATGGCATGAGCACATGAAATAGGAGCAGGCGACCCGATCACAGCTATGGTGCTGATTCTGATAATCACTCTTTGCCTGTGCGCCTTCCTGAATTTCGTCGGTGTCCGCAGCTATGTATTACTGGACACGTATTCGGGATTCGCCGACCACTTCACCACCATAGGCGTCATCTTCATCGTTTTCTGGACTACCGTCGTTGGCTTGGCACTGCGCCTGTTACATCCTTTCCTACGCCTCTCCGCAGCCCATCTGGCGCTTATTTATGCCGCGCTCATGGTCGCCACGGTCATTCCCACTATGGGTTTTGGTGGTTATGTCATCCCTCTGCTCGCCGGGGTGTTCTACTACGCCACACCTGAGAACAATTGGAAGTACCTCATATGGGACCACATACCCGAATGGGTTGTGCCACGAGATATCCAAGCCATCACGGGCCTATTTCAGGGCATCCCCGCCGATCAACCCATTCCGTGGGGCCTATGGATCAAGCCTCTGTTCCTATGGGGAACATTCATGTTGGCTTTCTATCTAGTCAGCGTATCCTTTATCACCTTGATGCATCATCAGTGGTCCCGCCGGGAGCGCTTGGTTTATCCGATGACCATTTTGCCGACCAGCATGGTGGAGAGTTTGGACGATCCGGCGGACAGCATCTTCAGAAGTAAACTGCTGTGGATCGGTTTCCTGATCGCTTGGTCCATACCCACCATAGATGTGCTCGACCGTCTTTTCGACTTTCAGGTTTTAGATGGTTTTGAAATTCCCATTGCCAACGTCCTAGTGTCCCGCAGTTTGGGACTCAGTTACCGCATCGAGGTCAATCCACTGATCATAGGTCTCGGGTATCTGGTAAATCTAAACGTGTTGTTAGGCGTTTGGAGCTGCCATGTACTGATGAACTTGGAGGACAGCCTGCTGGTATGGGCCGGGATTGCAAGTCCGCTGCCAGCCGGCCCTCTGCCATCCGGCTCGGTGTTTATGACCCACCAGCAGATTGGTTCCCTGTTTTTCTTGGTCCTCTCTTCCCTGTGGGTTGGTCGAGATTACCTGCGCCAGCAGTGGCGCCTGATCGTGAGGGGCGGCATCCAAGAACCCTACCTGCTCTCGCCCCGCTGTGTAGCCCTCGTCGGCTTGGTCGGCCTGCTGTACATGGCCGGCTTCCTCTATGCCACTGGGCTTTCCCTCCTGTGGAGCCTAGGCTTCCTCTTAGTAGCTCTTCTCGTCTTCTTCGGCATGGCGCGGTTGGTAGCTCAGACTGGTCTCGGTCGCATGCGGGCTCCCTATTCACTGCCCCCCATCCTGACCAATATCTTGGGTACTGGACATCTCTCCGACCGCGACCTGACGGCCATGGGAGTAAATTTTGTCTGGGCCTCCGACCTCCAACTCTTCTTCATGGCCACCCTAGCCCATGCTTTTAAGGTCTGCGAAGAGGCAAAGCAAAAGATCACGAGCCGCCAGCTCTTCCTCTTTATGACTGCTGCGCTCATCGTCAGTCTGGTGACGGCCTTGGGCTGTTATATCTGGCTGGGCTACCGGCACGGCCTCATCCACGGCTGGATCTGGTACTTTGTCATGTCGCCCGACTTCCACTGGGGTTGGATCTCCAACACCATGAACAATCCCCACCCTCCGCAACTCCAGACGGCCTTCTTTATGGGCTTGGGGGCTGCGCTAGCCGCCTTGCTCACCTTTGCCAACCATCATATCGCCGGTTGGCCTCTGCACCCTGCGGGACTAGTCTTGGGCATGACTCAGAATATCCGCTTCGACTGGTTCAGCATCTTTCTGGCTTGGCTCCTCAAGGCCGCAATTATGCGCTACGGCGGGGCGAGTCTCTTCCGGCAGGCGCGACCATTTTTCATAGGCCTCCTGCTAGGAGCAAGCGTCGGCATTGGCGGGGCTTCTCTGGCCGTCTCTTTTTTCTATTCCTGATTGCCAACTGCTCGAACCGGTAGATAGCGCGGGGATTTGAGCCTTGATTAACGCTAAATTTTTTTAAAAAAATTAAATATATCTTGACTTGATTGTATGGTAGTTATATCTTGCATTCCCATAAACTGAGGAGGGAATTATGATGAAAAGTCTTTCGATTGTAGCGATGGGGTTGATTGCCTTGGCCAATGTGGTTTCTGCCCACGTCCCTGAAGACAAGATATTGGGTGCTTGGCAGTGGCCCACGTCCCACCTTCCCGTCCTCGACGGCGATATCTCCGAATGGGAGGTGTTGCCCGAGGAACTATGGATCGAGATCAACGAGCAGGATTTCGGCGGCGACTTGGGCACCACCAAGGAGATCGATGTGTCCGACATGTGGTTCCGCGTTGCCGTCTCTTGGCACGACGAAACCGACCGCCTCTACTACGTCATCGACCGCTTTGATGATTTATGGGATCGCGATGGTGGAGGTTACGGTGATTCGGGCAACGATGATAGCATTGAGATAGGAGTAGATGCCGACCACTCTGGTGACTGGTACTTCACCCTGGACCGCGATTTACCCGAGGAAGAGCTCATGCGGCTGGACGGTGCCCATGCGCAGACCTACCACTATCGCTGGCCGGCTATCGAGCCGGAAGGTTGGAACTGGTTCTGGATGAACTCGTCGACTTGGCACGATGAAGAGCCTTATTCCTGCTGCGCCGATTCGTTTACCCTAGACGGCTCCCACGGCACTCAGGCCACTCTGAAAGCCGAGTGGTACACGGTAGCATGGGACGACTTCAACTTCCAGGGGCCCGAACAGAGCGTCCAACACGACCTCGTCGAGCTCGAAATTATCGGCCTCGGGATCGCAGTGATCGACAACGATATAAGTCCGTCCCAAGATGACAAACGCTTCGGCCGTTTTATATTGGGCGGCCAGAACGATGTATTCGGAAATGCTAGTTCGTTTACCGATTTCGTGCTGCTTCCAGTTGATGAGGAACGTTTGCCAACTGCGGTCGAGAGCGATACTTGGGGCAGCATCAAGTCCTACTTT
>JAPOYQ010000162.1:0-10398 GCA_026706505.1 Gemmatimonadota bacterium | reverse complement strand
TCCCTAAAAAAACTGTGCTCGGGTATCCGGCACAGTTTTTTATTTTTGCGCGTGAGTCTAGAGATGAAGGCCGCATTACCATAAGCTCATCTCCAACACCGACGTATTTGAGGCGACCTTTTAATAGGCGATGGAAATGACGCGCTGCGCTGAGTCACGGCCTTTGTCCGCATCCACCTCCATGCGATGAAGGTAAATGCCTCGGGGTTGTATCTCGCCTTGACTGTTGCGACCATCCCATATAAACGAAAAGCGGCCGCTCAGGTTCTCGCTCCTATGTATCGTTGCCACTTTCCTACCTGACAGGTCGTATAGTTCCACAGCTACCGACGCTGGGCTCGTCAGATTTAGCAGGTCGTAAACGATCCGCACCGCATCGTTAATCCCATCCCCATTGGGGGTAAAAGCCGCTGGGGAAAGCCGCAGCGTCCAGATCGTCTCTTGTCGCAACTGGCTCAGGTCCACCTTCAGGGTATTGGTGTCAGTTAGCGGGTCCGCATCGCCAGGTGCTACTGCCTGATGCATCTCGTGTGGTCGCGTACTGTCGAAGACCCGTCCCGCAAAGATAGTACTGAATTTGAACACCTCTGCCCGAAAATCTACTTCGATCAATTCACCTGTGCGCTCGAAATCAATCCTCGGGATCTGCACGGCAAGCCCGTTGTCTGTTAGGTGCCTTATCTCGAATTCCACTGGGGTGCCGCTAATGCGCACCGCGTCCACCCCTTTAAGGGCTCCGGGCACGTCGATCTCGATACTGTCGAAACCCAGATCATTAGGTGCAATTTGAGGGCGTAGTTTGTAGGTAAAATTGGATTCTTCACCCGCAGGCACTGACACCGGAGTGATCTCAGCGAGAACTTGACTGGCCACCGGCGGCACCGACACCCCAAACTGAAGGTAATCCAGCCGGGCACCAGCTTGCACCGCAGAGGTGAAGTCGATCTGGAACTGGATAAACTGCTGTGGTTTGGAACTCACTAGGGGGCTACTCATGGCCTTGAAGTTGTATGGGGCTGACCAGAAGCTCCAGTTTTCACCGTCCTGAGTAATCCCTGCCTTTTCATTAAACGATAGTTTCTGGTAGGTTTGCCTGGTCAGTTCTGCGCCGTTGGCATCTAGGCGGGTGCGCTCGCTGCCGCGCTCGGTGAAGCGCCAGTACGTGTTCGGTTCGCTATCGTCGCCGCTGCGCGACTTCAGGTCGATTCTGGCCTCTGGGTCAACGCGGCCGGACCATGATATCCTTCCCAGAGTGGCCGGAGCGCCCAAGTCGATGATATTGGATACATAGCTTGCGAAGGGTGCATAGCCGATTCCGTAGATCTCGAACTCGGCGATCTCCCAGACATTGCGGGTGTTTTCGAAAGCCTGAAAGACCAATTTGCGGGAAGGCATCTGTGGCAGTTGCAGATCGACGACGGCTTCGGTGTTTTCTCTGATATCGTGGATCAGGTCGAAGTCGCCGGCACTCTGCGTGGGACAACTGGGGCATACGCGGAAGAGTACGTTAAATTCTCGCGTGCCATCTTTGAGTGAATCCCCGTCGCTGATGCCGATCTTGAACTTCTGCACAAATCGGTCGCTTAGGAACTGGTCGCGCGGATAGAAGCGGATCCTGTGGAGGATCACCCTACCGCCAAAATCGAAAAGCAAATTTTTTTCAGTGGCCGAATACGAGGCGAAGCGGCCGTCCCCTAGATAGATGGTGCTCGGATCCCGGTCGAATATCAAGGCATCCTCATCGCCGTGCTTTTCCCAGCCTCGGAAACTCAAGTTCTCTATCTGGCCGCCGCGCTCCTCGATCAGCGGCGTAAGATTGAGATTGGGGTCAAGGCGCAGTGGAGAGACCGAATCGGGACTCACCTGCACCAATTCCGCTTTGCCGTACAGATTTTCTTCTATCGCTTCCCAAGATAGCTGCACGAACTCGTGCGGCATCTCCTCCTCGGGAGCAGGCAGGTGTTCGCCGCCGATTCGGTATATAGTGAGGGCTGTAAGGCGCTCTCCATAGCCTGCACTGAGCAAGACCAGCAGGGCAACCAACAGACTGGGAAAAAAACGCTCTCTCGTCACGACCGCACTTCTTACTCCTTTTCTCGGCAACCGGAGCAGTGCCGCAATAGTTTGTAGCAAAGTCTTGCGCTGGTCAGAGCGCAGTTTTGGCCCCCAAGGCAGATCAGTAGCTTACGCCTATGGAGCGCACGACGGTCTCGTCCCCGACGACCGCTCCGAATGTATTAGCAGCGATCTGCAGACGAGCAAAGTAGATTCCCGGGGGTACCACCATGTTCTCACTGTCTCTGCCGTCCCAACCGATCTCATAACTCCCCGTGCTCAAGGGGCGTTGTTCGGCTAGGTGCCGCACTGCCCGGCCGCTGAGATCGTAAACGGTTGCTTCCACCGGGCTAGAAGCGCTCAAACGAGTGACCCGGAATGAGAAAACCACCTCGTCGTTAATCCCGTCGCCGTTGGGGGTGAAGACGAGGGGCTGCACCTCGATCCCGGTGATCAGCTTTTTGATCTTGAGTGTGCTCACTATCGTGGTCGTGTTTCCTTGGACTGCCGCTAGGACATCGCCCGGATCTGCCCGCTGCCAAGTGTCCTCGCCTTGGTCGCTATTGCGCACGGCCGGACGCAGCACAGCGCCCGAAGCAAAGAGCGCGGTTCTGAAGTCGAGCCGCAGCAGGTCAATGCCCTGATTCGGCGCTATCCTTGGAAAGGACAGACGCAGGCTGTCGGCTTGGGTGGGTACAACGGAGACTCCTTCCACGGCCAACTCCCCATCGTTCCTGTACAAACCTACGAACTGTAGGTTCATATCGGATGGAGCTACAAGGAGCAATTCGTCGAAGCCGGAATCTCTGACGGAGAACTGTGGCTCCAAGTAGAGCGAAAAGACTTGTTCCGTTCCTAGCGAGTCCACTTGAAATGGCGCGATCTCGCCGACTAGTCTGCGGACTACGGGATCGACGAAGCGCAGACGGATCGATTGGAGTGCGGCGTGGAGTTCGGGATTTTCTGAGAGCAGAGTCGCCCGTATTTTGAGGAATTCTCGCGGCGAAGGCGAAGTAATCGGGCTGCCCGTCGCCTCGCTGTAAGGCTCGCTCCAGTCGCTCCAGTCGCTTCCCGGTACATCTTCGGCAATGATATCACCTCTGAAAAGTGACAACAGGTCTTCGTATTTTTCCTTAGTTAGCTCAGTGCCGTCTTTGTGAAAATAGTGCAGCTTTTCATCCAGTTGACTGCCACTGCGCGTCTGAATCAGCACATCCGTACCTAAGGGAGTATCCGCCTGCCACTCGATGGAGAGCAGATTGCGGCTGCCTCCCAGACGGATCAGATCCGACTCTAGGAAAACCCTCGGTTGGAAACCTTCTCCGTAGAGCTGTAACTCGGCTAGTTGGGCGCTTCCTTCCAGACCCGATAGAAACCATCTCAGTCTGAAAAAGCGCGCCGCTACCTGCGAGAAGGTATTGACTTCAAAATCCTTATAAGCGATCTCGTGCTTACGCTGCAGCAGTTTGTTCCACTTCAGACTGCCGTCCGGAGCTAAGGAACCGTCTGAGATCTCCGCTGTATATTCGGCGAAAGACTGTCCCTGGAAAACCATTCGGTGCGTATCGATCCAGAAATGCGAACCCAGATCGACGACCAACTGCATCTCCTCGCCGATTCTGGTCGGGTCTGGAACACCCCAGGGCAGGCGCGATTTGCTGTTTGGGTCGCCATCGACGAAGTTGCCGGTTGCAGCAGCCGGCTGAGTGGTCGATAGCCGACCGCCTCGTTCGATAGCGCCGCCAACTATCTCATCGCCTTCGCTCCATACTTCCACTTCTGCCAGCCGGGGTCGCTCGCGCCGAAAATGGCGAATATCCCCTTGCTGCTCCGCCGACAGTTGTTCATAGACCTCCCTCTCGACTCTGAAGCTGCCTCCGTCGGGCAAACGCTTGTAGTATTCGATCGCACCTCGATCGGGGGCCGACAGAGCATTGTATTCTTCCTGAGTAAGTTCTTGGCTGCGGTCTAGGTTGCTGCCGCCGACGAGCACCTGAAATAAGCGCACGGCCTGACCCTCTATTTCGCTGTCTGTTAGATCAATCTCGAAGAGCCTTTCGCTTCTGTTGGGCTGCAGGGTGCGAAGCGCGGTCTTGAAGGTTGGGCGCGGAAACTGGGGCCGTTTCTGCCCGTCGGTTACGAGCAGTTCAAACAAGAGAAATGGATCTCCTTCTTGGGCGAATCGCACCACTATCTTCCTAGCGAAGACGAGCCGCCCCAAATCGACGGTGAACCACCACTCCGAAGCGAGATTGTCTGGGTTCCGAGGAGGATCGGGCTCCCAGTAGGTACTCGGGTCGCCATCTAGGACGTAGATTACATCCTCTGGATTGGAGCCGGCTTGGATGGCATCAGTCAGACTGATTTGTTCGGGGTCTTTCTTGGTTAAATTACCTGGAGGATGCCGCCGTAGAAATTCAACGATATCCTCCACCGCGTTGGTCCCTCGTCGCAATTGACGGGGCCGTACTGTGCCTGTGGCGGAAATTTCCACGGTTCCTGCGGGGAACTCCCAGGTCTGCCAGTGATTCCGGGTATTGACGAGGACCTCAGCGCTGCCGATCCGATGCCCCCGCTGCTGAGCCCAGCCTATCGTACCGGTCAGCAGCAGAGCCAATGCACTGAGTCGGCAGAGCCACAGAATATGTCTCATGTTTTCCAGTCCCTTTTCTCAATGCGGCAAGCCAAGAGACCCTCCTTTCTTACAAGCCGGCGAACATCGACAGGAAGGCCAATCCCGAAGTCCGTATCTTGCGTTCATCAGTGGCCGCTTCTAAGGAGCGCCTGTCGTAGCGCAGTCCCAACTGCGTGGTTAAAGAGTACCCCGAGTACGGATGGGTAGTCGATAGTTGCAGGGCGAAAACGGTGCCGCGAAAATCCCCGGTCAAAGTGCCAGTAAGCAGGTTGTCCTCCTGCCCTTTGAGATTGTAGAATAGCCTCTGCTCCAAGCCTAGCTGGACGCGGGTATTTTGCAAAAAAGGCACTTCGGTTAAAAAGAAAAAGAGAGCATCCCAAGTCCGCTGCGTATCCTCGTTTTGCTCAAAGGGCACGACGTGTAGGAACTCGCTTTTGAATCTGGGCAAAAACGTTAGTTCTCTCCAAGTTAAATTGCAATCAACTTTGTCAATCAGCCCTACTATCCCAGAAGTCCGGCGGCCATCGCGAGGCTCCGCTCCCAAGGGATCAAAATCCGCTAGCTGATTCTCCTGTTCATCTAAGAAGATGTTTCCTGCTTCGTCTAGCGAGAATTCTTTGTCGATCTCTCGCTGCCTGAAAACCTCCCACTTGAATCGGTGCCGCGTACTCCACTGACGCGGGCTGGCATATTCCCAGTCGATGTAGAATGTATTGATCCAAGTGTTCTCCGCAGATAGTGGATCGGGTACGGCCACATTGCTGCCGCTGGTCTCTCCGGCCTGTCCGAACAGGGTGCGGGGCATGATCCACTGGGAGAGTGGATCGGGAATATCGTCCTCGGCCTTTTTGAGCATATCGAAAATCCGGACCCTTCCATAGGTCGGCCAGTCCCTTTCTAGGGTGAAGATGCCGTAGGTAGTCTTATTCCTGCGGTCGGTCTTTCGCTGCACTTGGTTCAGGTGCCCTAGGGTTATTTTGACTGTGGGATTGATTTGGACGCTGCTGTAGAGGTTGTAGCCCCAATGGTCTTTTTTGTACGGATAGTCTGGCAAGTTGTCGTTTTCGAAGCGGTCAATCCAGCCATTGTTGTTCAGGTCGATGCCGAAGAGGAACTCGGGGCGGTCCGAACTGTAGCGCAGAAATGGTTCGTCGTAGTCGGGAAAGAAGTTGGGGCGCTCACTGTTGCTGTTCTGGTTGAAATCGGAGATGAAATCGCCGTTCTCATCGTACCCGGGAAAGACTGCCGGATCGGGCACGCCCTCCTCGCGGATCGAGAACGCCGTCTGACCTGGGATCGGGATCAGGCTGCCCTGATTGAAACGGATCTGGTCTGGATGGCGGTCGTTGTCGTCGTTGTCATCGACAAAGTCGTACAGACGGTTCGTAGCCTCGGGTGAAAAGTCAACTATGCCGCGGCCATCTACTGGCTTGACGCTGGTGCTGTATTCGTCGTCCATGCCGAAGGCCTCGGCGAACAAACGATAGGGGCCGACGCGTTTGGTTAGGTTGATCATCCAGCCGACGGCCTCTCTGTCGCCTGAAGTCCCGGCAATGGCCCGGTGTTTTTCGCGGTTGATGGCCGGATATTTGCGGTACCGGGTACTGAGATTGAACTCACCGTAGAAATCAAAGCCATAGAAATTTCGCACTTCCGCAGTGATCCCGTAGATCAGCTGGGCGGTAGGTAGGCCGTAGTCGAAGACCACTTGGCGCTGGTTCAAGTGGTTCTTGATATTGCCAATGGCCCGCTCGACTAGGAGAAACTGCGGCTGGCCATCGAGGTTGGTTTGCCGGTCGGAAGTCACCTCGACTCGGTAGTCGTTGGCCAGCACCAAGCGGAAGCGCACGTTGCTGATGGCGTTTATTGCGTCTTCGGCTTCTGCTAGAGTCAGCTTGAAATGCCGCTGCATCAGGAAACGCAGGCTGCTCTCTTCGCTTTCGGTCTCTCCAGGACTCAGGACGTATTTGAGGGTAATACTTTCGGCTCCGTCAGCCGTCAGGAACCCGTCGCGCACGCTGCCGCCCTCGCGTGCGGCGTGGAATCCGATGCTGCTGCCTGTGATGACCGTATCGATGGGCACCACCTGCACGCTGTCGGCGACCTCGATCCGCTGAAGCAAGGTGGTCGCGATCTCTACACCCTCGCTAAAGAGCACAGCCCCACCTTCATCGTCCTCTGGAGAGTCGTCGCTGAGACGCACTACTAGCAGGTTTGTTTGCCTACTTAGCTGCCCGGTAGTCAGCATGCCCTTAAAGGGATTGTCCCTGAAGCTTTCCCGCGAACCGCGGACGTTGTGGGAATTCACGGCGGTCAGGCCCAAAGTCAGGAAATCGGTTAGGTCAGCTTCGAATCGTCCTGCTGAAAGGTTGGTGGAATTAGACAGGGCCACTGTAGGGGCTAGATAATCAATCTCGACGATTGGGGCCGAAATTCGGGAAAACAGCCCGGTGGCTCGGAAGCGGTCTCCTACTAGGCTGGTCGCGATCCCGTTAAAGCCGGCCTTGCGGAACGTCATGGGAGTTAATGTGGCATTGATCTCGTCGCCGATGAGGATTGAGTAGCCGTAGTCCCCGCTCCTGTCTTTGCCGATGACTAGGCGCTGAAACCAAGTTTCGTAGCGTCCGGGCTTGGTGAGTTGACTGCTCTGAAAGGGACGCGGACGGGTCTGCCGCCAATCGTAGACGATCCAGCCGCGGGTGACAAACGAGCCGAAATCGTCGTAAAAATGGATCCCTTCAAGTTGGCGTTCTAGATAGCGCCGGTAGGGCTCTCGGGCGTAGTTGGTGTACTGCCACTGGCGTCGGCCGTACTCGGCGAATAATTCTTGGGGCAAATACCACCGCTGCACGCTTGGGTCCAAGGCTTCTAGCAAAATGCTCGGACCCACCGCCGTATAAGTCGTCTGTCCGCTCGTCCGCCGGCCCAAGCGGTTGCCGTAGTCCTCCCCAGCGGCGAGGGGCAGAGCTAGGACGACAATTAGCACAAGGGCCCCTGAAAAGCGGCAAATATGTAGCGCGATACCCAGTGTCATGGTCACTCTAAACCGGCATAGACCGTTATGAAAGTGACGGTTTCGTTGCTAGTCTTTATATCCTTTTCGAATAGAGACGGATTGGCGCGTGGATCTTTGCGCATCACCCGCTCCGCTCCAATGCGACTAAAGCGCAGGCCCAGTAGGGTGGTTAGCTGGTAGCCTTGGTAGGCCGAGGAGTTGGCTAGCTGGACGGCGATGGTCGTCGAGTTCAGGTCTCCAGTCTGGCCAGCGATGCCTTGGTCTAGCATCTCCTTTTCATCCGCCCACAGATCCCGGAATCGCAGAACTTCCAAACCTCCTTCAAGGACGGTATGGCGCAGGATGGGCATCCGAGCTAGCAGCAGGGCCGTGCCCGTCCAGGTACGAAGCTCTTTCTCTGCGGCGAGGAAGGGCGTGCGCCGCAAATATTCGCTTTTGAACTTGGGCTGTAGATCGAAGCGGCCCAACCCGTACAAATAGTCGATCTTGTTCACCAGGCCGAACAGACTGGATCTATCCCGGAGAGAACGTCCCTCGATATCGCGTGGGCGATCCTCTTGCTGATGGAAGGTTTCGTATTTGAGTTTGTTGACGAAGTTGAGATGCTCAATACCCTTATAATCGAACCCAATCCAGAGCGTGTTGATATAGGTGTTCTGGGCCGGCAGCAGGTCGGGCACTAGGGGCTGAATGACCGCTGATTCTATGTAGGGTGCCGGTTCGCGCCGGTCGTCCGCGATAGCATCTTCTGCCCGTTTGAGCATATCAAAGACGCGCACTCGCCCCAAGTTAAGGTAATCGCCATCAAAGGTCAGCAGCAGGTAGTCCGTCCGGTTCTGACGGCCTTCTGATGGCTGCTCCTCATCCGTGCGCCCGATGGTCAGGCGCACATCCGGTGTAATATGCACACCGGCAAACATATTGTAGCCGCGACGGTCGGGCTTGTAGGGATAGTCGGGCAAATCATCGTCTTCAAAGCGGTCGATCCAGGCGTTGTTGTTTAGATCGATGCCGAAGAGGAATTCGGGGCGATCTACTTCGTAGCGCAGGAAAGGCTCTTCGTAATCGGGAATAGTGTTGGTTACTGCTTCGTTGTCGTTCTGGTTGAAGTCGTTGATGAAATCGTTGTTCTCGTCCCACCCCGGAAAAATCAGCAGGTCGTTAAGCGTGCCGAAGCGGATCCAGTCGGGGAAGCGGTCTTGGTCGTCGTTATCGTCGACGAACTCGTACAGATAGCGCTGAGTATTGTCGTACTGCACATCGCCTCTGGAGTCCACAATGAATGCCGTAGTAGAGTAGGCTTCGTCAAATGAGTATCCCTCCGCATAAAAGAACCAAGGATAGGCTTGTTTGGAGAGGTTGAAGTTATAGGCGTCGGCGTCTTGAGAGGATATCTTGTGTATCTCGTTGGCGCTAAAGAGCGCGGCGTTAGGATACTGGGTAAAGCGCTTGTTGCGGTCCCACTCTCCGTAGAAGTCGAAGCCCCGGACATCGGACCCCTCTATGGAGAAGCCGCCCACTAGGTTGGCCGTGGGTAGCCCATAGTCGAAACGGACCCGCTGCAGGTTGGAGGTGTCTTTGATATTGCCCGGTGCCCGACGCACAGTCGCTAGCGCGGGCCGAGCGCTGTCGATGGTCTCGGGGCTCAGCGGAGGAATCGGCGTGTCGTGCCGGCCGCTTTGTCGGTCCGACCACATTTCTATCTTGAAATCGTTTCCTACCAGATAGTCAAACTCCACCTTGACAATGGTGGTGGGATCTGGACCGATATAGCCTGGGTCGTTAAAGTCGTAGTTGAGGACGATGCGCTCCTGTCCATCGGCGGCTAGAAAGTCCGGCCGGACAAATCCCCCAAAGACGATGGGCCATTCGGCTCCAGGCCGCGTGACTTCCTGGAGCGTAAAAACACTTTCTTCATCGGTTTCGAAATCCCGGCTGACGATGCGCATGTCGTGGTTGAAAAGAGCCGTTCCTCCCTCGCCATCTTGGGGCGAATCGTCGCTGAGGACGACGGCGATGGCCGTGAGCGGGGTACTGCTCTGGCCGTTGGTCAGATTGCCGGCAAAGAGATCGCCACCGAACAGGTCGAGGGCCGTGTTGGCATTGTGGGCGTTGACCAGAGTTGCTCCCAGCTCTACGAAGTCTCCCACTTGGAAGGTAGCTCGACCGCCGAAAAAGGTCGTCTGATTGGTGCGAACAACAGGTTCGCGGGTCGCTCCAGAGATAGGATCGCTGATGCGCGAAGCCAGAATGGTGGCGTGGTACTTATCGGAGGCAAAATCGAGCTGTACCCCGTTAAAAGTGGGTTTGGAGAATGTCATGGGGGTGAGCGTGGTGCGGATGCGATTGCCCACAGTGATTGAGTAGAAGTACTGCCCTTTCGCGTCGCCGCCGATAGTCACTGAATTGAACCAACGGCTGAAACGAGTGTCTTGGAAAATGCCGCTGCCCAGTTGCTGTGGCTGAGTCTGGCGGCAGTCGTAGAGTAGCCAGCCGTTGCCGATGAAATTGCGGTAGAAATCGTAGGAAGAGCCGCCTTCCAGTGAGGTGTTGACGTAGCGCTGGTACGGATCTCTGGCGTAGTTGGAATACTCCCACTGGCGCCAGGAATAATCGAGGAAAAGCTCTTGGGGGACATACCACTTCTTTACGGCCGGATCGAGTGCCCCGAATTGCTCCCCGGGCCCCCGAG
>JAPOYQ010000652.1 GCA_026706505.1 Gemmatimonadota bacterium | reverse complement strand
GAGGGGGGAACGTATGGCCAGCTCTACGCCAGCCCGAATCTCATCGCTGCCAACGGCACTTGGCGGCTGCCTTTTAGGGGCTACCAACGCCGCCACGACTTTCTCCGCCGCGGCGCTTCGTACCCCGAGGATGGAGAATTTCGCTGGGCCTGTTGGGAACCGGACCGGCTCGCGGGAATAGAGGCCAAAGCCGAGGGACGAGTCACGCTCATCGAACGGCCCTGCTCCGGCCGCGAACTGCTGCTCAACTTTCGCACGGCTCCGGACGGCTGGATCAAGGCCGAAATCGTCCAGACCATTCACACGCCACCCCAGCCCGTAGAAGCTCACCCCGGCTTTTCGCTCGCCGAGGCCGAACTCCTCACCGGCGATTCCATTTCTGAGGCCGCACGCTGGCAGGGCCAAACCGACCTATCAGCCCTCGCAGGCGAAAACGTCGCCCTCCGCTTTCACCTGTACAAAGCCAAGCTGTTTTCAGTATCTATTTGACGTGAAAAACATTACCGTCTCTGTAGAGGTAGCTTGCTATCCCGGCCCCATCCAAGCGGTCTGATGGGCCGACCAAAGGAGATGGCCATGAACAAACGCTTACTCCCCATCGGCATTCAGACCTTCCGCGAGATTCGCGAGCGCGAGTGCTACTACGTTGACAAGACTGCCTACATCCGTCGGTTGCTCAACGAGGGCAAGCACTACTTCCTGTCGCGTCCCCGACGCTTTGGCAAGAGTCTGTTCTTGGACACGCTCAAGGAGGTGTTCGAAGGCAACGAGCCGCTGTTTGTGGGGCTGTCCATCCACGACCATTGGGATTGGTCGGTGCGCCATCCGGTCCTGCGGCTCAGCTTCGGCAGTGGCAACTTCAAGGTGCCCGACTATGTGGAGACAAATCTGATGGCGCAATTGGACGCCGTCGAACGTCGCACGGGTGTGGCATCGGACTACCCCACCGGACCGGAGCGATTCGCGCACCTGTTGGAGGCACTGCACAGCCAAACCAAGCAACCGGTGGCCGTGCTGGTCGACGAATACGACAAGCCGATTTTAGATGCGCTGGAGGTGCCGGACATAGCTCGCGCCAACCGCGACTTTTTGCGCGGCCTCTACGCGGTCATCAAGGACAGCGACGCGCACGTCCGTTTCACGTTCATCACCGGAGTGAGCAAATTCTCCAAGGTCAGCCTGTTTTCTGGCCTCAACAATCTCACGGACATTACCCTTGAACCGGAGTACTCAGCTATCTGCGGCTACTCGGACGCCGATTTGGACGCCGTGTTCGCACCGGAACTGCCCGGCCTGGACCGGGAGCAGATTCGCGACTGGTACAACGGCTACCGTTGGCGCGGCGACGAGCAGGTGTACAACCCCTTCGACATCCTGCTGCTGTTTCGCAACCGCGAGTTCAGAGCATATTGGTTTGAGACCGGCACGCCGACGTTTTTAGTCGAAACGCTGGGCAAACGCCACGTCAGTTCCTTAGAACTTGGTGAGATGGTCGGCAGCGACGAGTTGCTATCGACCTTTGACGTGGATGACATCGCCACCGAGGCCCTGCTGTTCCAGACCGGCTACCTGACGATAACGGAAGAAGACGACTTTGGCGGCGAGCCTGTCTATCGCTTGGGCTATCCCAATCGGGAGGTGCGCCAGAGTCTGAACCGCAGCCTGCTGCGCTACTTGGTGCAGGACTCGACGCGGCAGATGGCCAACAGCATCCGGCTCTACCGGCTGTTGGAAGTCAACGATTTCGCTGGGCTTAAGACGCTGTTCCACGCCTTTTTCGCTAGCATTCCCTACGAGTGGTACACTAACAACGACATCGCCGGTTACGAGGGCTACTACGCCAGCGTGTTTTATTCCTATTTCGCCGCGTTGGGGCTGGACATCGTGGTCGAGGACAGCAGCAGTCACGGTCGGCTGGACATAGCGGTTTTGTTCAACGGCCATGTCTATCTGTTTGAGTTTAAGGTGGTCGAGCTAGCGTCTGCGGGTGCGGCGCTAGCGCAGTTACAGGAACGGCGCTATGCGGATAAGTATCGCGCCTTGGGGCAGCCGATTCACCTGATCGGCGTGGAGTTCAGCAAGGATGAGCGCAATGTCGCGGCGTTTGACGTGGAGCAGGGGTGAGAGTGACAAACCGCCGTAGTCGCTTACCTTGCCGCCACCGCATCGGCCACTGACCACTGTATCTATTTGAGGCGACCCGCGAAAACCTCGGCGAACCGCTCCTCGGCAATGCCGCCCAAGCGCTGCGCCATGCGCTCGAATGCGTCGCGGCGATAGTCCCAGTTGCCCCACCGCGCCACCTGCTCTAGCCAGTCGCACAGGTGGATCGTCACTAGATCGTTGAAATCCTGCTCGTTCATCTCGATGGAATCGCCAGTCAGGCGGTCTTGGAGCACGTAGGGAGCACCGTGCTGCTCCACGGCGGCGTCGAACGTGTCGCGCACCATGGCGCAATTGACGTACGCCAAGTATTCGGCCCGCTCGCCGATGAGCGCCCGCACGTCAGCGCGGCGCTCGACGGGCAGGGTAAAATCTTGGAAAATCTCAGTGCCGTATATGGAGTGAAAGAGCGCGGCGCGGCACATCACATCGTCGCCCCCCCATTTCCTCATATCGCCGTGCACGCCGATGCAGTGGGCCAAGTATGTCTTGTTGGTATGCCCCACGTCGGCAGCGCCAATCTCCCTGAAAAATGCAGTCAGTTCTTTAAAACTAGCAGCCATAGCACAGTCCTATGCGTTTGAGGATTGAAGCGGCCGGTCGGCAATCGGCAGGTGGAGCAGCGCAGCCACCACGCCGAGGGCAATCGCCAGCCACCAGACGGGATTGTACGACCCCGTCGCGTCGTAGAGCAGGCCAGCTAACCAGACGCCTAGGAAACTGCCGGCCTGATGACTGAAAAAGACAATCCCGTACAGCGTTGACAAATAGCGCGCCCCGAATATCTGCGCCACCGTCCCGCTGGTCAACGGCACGGTGGCCAGCCACAAGAAGCCAATCAGGCCGCCGAAGAGCAGGGCGGAAAAGCTAGTCAGGGGGACGAAGAGAAACAGGCCGATGACCACGGCGCGGCTGAAGTAGAGCGCACTCAACAGATATTTCTTGCGGTAGCGGTCGCCCAGCCAGCCGAACAAAGACGAACCGAAGATGTTGCACAGGCCAATCAGCGACAAAGCCGTGGCCCCGATCATGCGCGGCAGGCCACCGTCGGTGAGGAACGAAGGCAGGTGCGTGGCGATAAAGGCGACGTGGAAGCCGCAGACGAAGAATCCCGCGTTGAGCAGCCAATAGCCCGAATGGCCCCGCGCCCTAATCAGTGCTTGCAGCAGCGTGCCCTCGCCGTGCGGCCGGGCCGCGTGCGCGCTAGGACGCCGAGGAAAGCCAAAGGCCAACAGCACGACCCAGCCGATCAGGACCGCGCTGACTACAAAGGACGCCTGCCAACCCGCGTGGACAATCACCCACTGTACCCCAGGCACTAAGGCGAAGGTCCCAAACGACCCGGCTGCGGTGACAATGCCAAACGCCGTGCTGCGGTTTGCAGGATGGACGACGCGGGCGACGGCCCCCAGCACTACCACATACGTCGTGCTGCCGAGCCCCAACCCGATGATGAGTCCAAGCGTCAGATACAAACCGAGCGGACCACTGCTAGCCGGCACCAGCAGGCAACCGGCCGCGTAGAGCAGCGCACCCCCCAGCACGACCCACCGCGCCCCATAGCGGTCGGCGATCATCCCGAACAGGGGCAGGCCGAAGACCACGTTTTGCAGCGCTATGGCCAAGCTGAACACTTCGCGCCCCAAATCCAAGCTGTCGCTAATCGGCTGTAGAAAGAGGCCAAACGACTGGCGGATCCCCATGCTGGCGAGGACCGTCAGCGCACTGAAAAGCACGATGATCGTCGTCTGGCGGTGAGGGGTGGTCATAGTGGGATACGGACGGGGTGGATTGATGGGGTGGGTAGTATAGCTTCTTGTCGCGCCCTGATCAATCGCCTATTAGCTCCCGACCTTACCCACCGCTTCAACGAGGAGAATAACGAAGAGGCTGGCGAGACTGGACCCCGCGTCGTTAATTTAGCCTGAAAGTGGAATAGTGGATTTCAGAAAGCGAGTTTGAGCATGGTCAATCAACAACAGACCGCTGAATTTAGCGGCGAAACGGTCCGCAACGTCGCCGGAACATTGATCTGGTTGGCTCGGCCTCCTGAACAATCGGAAGCGCTAAACCAGAACTGGCTCGTACACCTGCCCAGGAACCAGAACAAGGGCGAATTGCAAAGCGCCATAAAGGTATTGACCGAAAATTTTCGCAAACGCCACGATGCCGTAGTCGATGTCTGCACCGCCTTTCAGGAGCGACTCCAGAAAGCGGCTGAAGATTTTCCTCCAGGCCGTGAAATGGACCCTGACGACATCGCAGTGCCCGAGTTGGAGAAAAGCGAGGAATACTTCCGCAAGGAAAGAAAAGAATTGCGCGATGTCCGGGACGCCTTGCAGCGGACAGGGGGCGTAGAAGCATATGGAGCCGAGGTCTTCGCAGCATTGGAACGTCTAGACAAGCTGTTTGAATATCTCGTTGTGTCGCTCCAAGAGCTTCGCTGGGCCATAATGATCCACGACGGAGCACTCGCTCCAAGCACGGGCGGAACATGCGCTAGCGGCTCAGAATTCATGGCGTCAATGGAAAATCCATAGGCCATGCCCCCACGACAGGTGCGGATTACCGGATTTGAAACGCCGAGCCGCAAGTTCGCCAAAATGGTCAATCGTCTAGATCAACGGATGAAAGAGGAATTGGCACGAGTTATCGACGAACTATGCGCTGGCGAGTTGACTCCCGGGCGGAACCTGGAGCAACTGCGGGTCGGCAATCGTCTATACTCAGTGCGTTTGAGTCGCAACTTCCGCTTCGTCTTCATGGTGATGGAGAACGGCATGGGT
>JAPOYQ010000649.1 GCA_026706505.1 Gemmatimonadota bacterium | reverse complement strand
CCGATATTCTATCCGATAAAGAACAGTGTCGGCGGCGCTTATTAGAGATATTGCGCGAGGAACAAGAATACATAGCCCGAGGCGCTTTAATCGGAATGGTCAAGCTTGGAGCGAATGAGGCTGACGAGGAGGTTATAGAAGCAGCGACAAGTAGGTATGTTGGTAAGGTGCCATCCGGTATAGCATTTTTGGCAGTAAGTGATTTGATCGAACACTTTCCTAATCATCCGAAAGTACGCGAGGTGGCGTTATGCCAGCTACACAATCGTGGAGGAGACTTGAACACCGTTGCCAAAGTCTACAGTTCAGATGATGAGATTCGTTGTGAGCTTCTTAACCTAGGCAGTCCACTTCCTGTACATCTCCGTTTGATCATAGTGGATCGTCTTGTACGCTTGGCTCCTGAAGATAACTTCGCACATAATCTGCTTTCTGACTACGATGAAGATATAGATGTGAATGTAAAAACTGCAGGGGCAATCGGCTACGCAACATCTGTCAAACGACGAGATAATATTCCCTCGGAATTTCTTGATAAACTGAACGAAGACTTACTCGTTAGGGGGCCAGACTACAAAGAGCGTCGCCAAGCGGCATTTTCCGCCCTACTCGAACTCGACCGACTCGACATCGTAAAAAATGTCTGGGCGGGAGACGAAATGAAGTCCCTAGGCTATGGCGGAGTACTGAAAAATAATCTCCGGTTGGCTGCACATTTGACCCGCCGCTGTGATCGAGTATCGAAGGCATTCGGCGAGAATTTTTGGGAACGAGTAGGTTACTTGCAGGACGAGTTCCTAACGGAAATGGCTGCACACACGACAGATCCTGATTTGTTGAACGTAATTATTGATAGACTTAAGAGAGGTGCTCAAGAGACGCTAACTATGTCATCTCTTCAACTTTGCGCCCGTCACTGGCGAGGAGCGCCTCATCTACGTGAATTATGTCTCACCCTTGTTAGTAATCCAAAAGATACGGCTCAAGGTATTGTTGCAGCAGAAATACTCGCCGAACAGTTCAATAACGATACCAAAACGTTTGACACACTCGAATCCCTTGTAGTCCAAAGGAGTATAACCAATGCCTTGGTTATCGCCCTCAGTGCGGGCTGGCCGGATTCCCAATCTTGGAAACAAATGATTGAGCAGATTGAAATACCGAGACTCCTGCTTCCGGCTAGATTTTACTCACTAGCAGCAAGTGCTCCCCCGGATAAATTTGTGACCGAGATCGGTACAAAAATGGCGGAGCTCCGCGGTGATATCTGGGAGTTCCTACCTTTATGCTCACGCGCCGTGGCTACACGCTTCGCACGTGACGAACAGGTCCGTGAGCTTGCTTTCAGCCGTCTCCAAACGCAGCCTACAAGCTTTGAGAAAATGAATTTCCCTTCTTTTTTATTGGGGACCTATGATCAGCCGGAACGACTGAGAGATTGGATACAATCTGAGATAAAGAACCAATCCAAAGGCGAGCATCTTGCAGAAGTTGCTTTGGATCTTTCTACTGGAACAGTCCGATCTATCGGCCATGTTCTTATGGAACACTTGATGGCCTAATCGAAATAAATTGTCGATGAACGAACAGGATGTGCAGATCATTGAGAAGAACGGCGAGCCAGAATACGCCGTCGTCCCCATTGAGGAGTACCGTCGCATGGTCGCTGCGCTTGAGGACGCGGCCGATTTTGCGGCTATCGAACGGGCATGGGCTGAGGACGCAGCAGGCGAGACGATTCCGGGCGAAGTAGTAAAGGCTATCCTCGACGGCGAATCTCCCTTGCGTGTGTGGCGGAAGCACCGCGAATTCACGCTAGATGCGCTGGCTGAACAAGTAGGTGTCTCGAAAGGGTATCTGTCGCAGATTGAGAACGGACAGAAGCCCGGGACGCTTGGCCTGTTCCGCCGACTCGCGGGCGTCCTCAATGTGGCGCTGGACGAGTTAGCACACCCAACGAACTAATGGAACCCAACCATGAAAACGTCACCATCTGACTTGATCATCGCCGAAGTCTGGGCTGTCCGCGACCAACACGCGGCCCGGTTTGATTACGACGTCAAAGCAATTTTCAGAGACATTCAAGCCAGACAAGAGGCCTCTGGCCGCCAGTACGTCCGCTATCCCGCTCGCCGCATAGCCCCTGAGTCCGAGGTTCAGGAGACCCGGTGAGGTCGGGCCAAGGCCGCATCGTTGAGCGCGATGTGCTCGGCCGGATGTTGTCACCAGAAGAAGCGCTGTACTTTGTCGATCTAGTGTTTTCCTTCCAACCGAGATTCATATTCGCGCAATTCCCCTTCTATATCGGCGATCTGGCTGCTCAGGGCCTCGCGCTGCGCCTTGACAATGAGCGGGTGCACTCCGTCCGCCTCGCCGAGACTCCGCAAGGTCTGTGAGAATCTGTTTGCCTGTGCTTTGGTGAGTCGATATTGCCTTTCGTTTTTGATCATTGAAAATCTCCCAAGTCTATGGCAATAATCCCTTTAGGGGTGCTCCTGAATCCACTTTCTGTTCATACGGATATTCTTTGAATGCCTACCAGTTCAAGCGGACTCGGAGCGTCTTGGCCCTCTTCGCCCTCGACTTCAAGCCAGAGTGCGATCGCCTCCTGCATCCGTTTAAGCAACTGGTCGATTGACTTTCCTTGGGTATGACAGCCCGGAAGGCCGGGGACGCTCCCAACGTAATAACCGTCTTCGTCTTTCTCGATGACGATAGTGTATTCAGTACTCATTGGATTCTCCCATAGTGCAGCCTAGTCAGCCACTGGCGGGCAAGTTCAGTCTCGGCGGACATAGACGGTCTTGCCCTCGCGTAGCGCAGTGGAAACAAAAGAAAGAGGCGACTGTTGGCCTTTTTCTATTTCGTCCGGGGTATATACCAGCAAGTCCATGCCGAATGGATACGGGCGTAGCGATTTATAGAGGGCACGGCTGCGTTTGAAGCGCGGTAGGTCGCTTGGGGCGATCACGAGTAAATCGACGTCGCTATGCTCGGTAGCCTCGCCTCGGGCATAGGAGCCGAATAGGATGACCTGCTCGGCGTCTGCTTGGCGACCAATGCGTTCGGCGACGCGCCGTATCTCTTGCTCTCCGATTTTATTCATCGGAAACCTCTCAAGTCCTAAGTTTTTTAGAGGATAGCACGGCGACTAGGGGCCGTCAATCTTCTATCTTGCCTGCGTCATCTGTTTGCAATTAGGTTAATCCTACACCGCTTGCCCCGTAGTAGAATTGACGTGCCGGAAGATGTGAATGAGTCGGTCGCGCGTCTCTTGCGTCAGCGGCGATCGGGAGAAAGATGCGAGGTTGGCGTCGAGGTGGTCGGCGTTGCCCGTGCCGGAGAGGACGACGTGGACGCCGGGCTCGTCGCGGCAGAAGCGGTAGGCGGCGTCGGGTAGGGATGGAGCCTCGGCCAGCAGGAAGTTGGGGAAGGCGTCGAGGTCGGCGGGGTCGATTTGCCCCTTTTCGACGAGGGCGTCGGTGAATGCGCGCAGGTTGTCGGGGTGGCTAAGTGCCTTTCGGATGGCGAACATGATTTGGATGCCGACGTTTTGCGCGATGGCCTGCGCGAAGACGTTGGCGCGGGCGGTCTGGTTGAGCAGATTGAAGCCGACCATTAGGACATCCCACAGGTCGTCGGCCAGAGCCTGCTGGAGCATGGTGTGTTCGAAGTCCTCGTTGAACATCTCGCTGAGACCGACAAAGCGTATTTTGCCCTGCTGCTGCGCCTTTTGCAGCGCGGGATAAACGTCGTTGACGAGATAGGCGTAGTCTTGCGGCACGACGCCGTGGAGATTGTAGAGGTCGATGTAGTCGGTGCGTAGGTGCTTTAGGCTCTGGTCGAGGCTGGTTTGCAAAGTGTAGGGTGTGACCTGTTCGTTGCGGGTGGATTTTTTAGTGGAGAGGACGACGGAGGTGCGGTCGCGGCCCTGTAGGGCTTGGCCGATGACGGATTCAGTGCCATAGCCCTCGGCCGTGTCGATGAAGTTGACGCCGTGGTCTAAGGCGCGGCGAACTAGGTCGGCGGATTGGGCGTCGGTTAGGCCGGCGTTGCGCCCGATTCGGCTGTGGCCGCCAGCGCCTAAGCCCATGCGCGAGACGGTTAGGTTAGTGCGGCCTAAAATGGTGGTCTGCATGAAGACTCCGGGGGTGCAGTTTAGGGAATCGGCGCTTAATATAGGAGTGGGATCAAACCTTGACCACGACGGGGTCTGTGGTAGAATTGACGTGATTTTATGAAACGAAAACACAAAGTGAAATACATCGCATTGGCCTTGGCGTTACTCGGCGGCAGCGTCTATGCCGAAGAGGCGGACTCCAGCCGCGTCATTCTCTTTTTTGGCGATAGCTTGACTGCTGGATATGGCCTCGACCGCGAACAGGCTTTCCCGGCCTTGGTGCAGGCGCGGATCGATTCGCTCGGCTGGAACTTTGAAGTCTTCAATGCCGGGCTTGGTGGCGAGACCTCAGCCGGGGGATTGCGCCGCATTGACTGGCTCTTGCGCCGTCCCATCGACGTTTTCGTCCTCGAATTGGGGGCCAACGACGGTCTGCGCGGCATAGACCCCAAAGACACCCACGCCAACCTGCAACAAATCGTCGAGCGGGTGAAAGCGAAAAATCCCAAAGTAGCCTTGGTCATCGCTGGGATGCTAATGCCGCCCAATATGGGCGCGGAATACACAAAGGCGTTTGCCGCGATCTTCCCGGCGTTGGCAGAGAAAAACGACGCGGCCTTGATCCCTTTTTTGTTAGAAGGCGTAGGTGACCAACCCGCGCTGAACCTGCCCGACGGCAACCATCCCAACGTCGAAGGCCACCGGATCGTCGCTGAAACCGTGTGGGCGACGCTGGGGCCAGTGCTGGAGAAGCTGCGCCGCTAACCGAGCGAGCGCAGGACTTCGAGCGGCGGGCTGGTGCGGACGCCGCCGCCGGCGACCCTGCCGACCGCGCCCGTCC
>JAPOYQ010000942.1 GCA_026706505.1 Gemmatimonadota bacterium | reverse complement strand
CGTTGACAACTCCGCGAACGAACTCAAGCATGATGCAGTCAACCGGGAATTAAGCACCGCAGAGTTGCAGAAAATGACATCGTTGGTTGCTGCCGCACGAGAAGCTGCCGGCGATGAGATCGATATCAGCATTGATTGCCATGGTTTATTCAGCGTTCATTCAGCGATGAAGCTTGCGGAACTTTTAGAACCGTTCGATTTGATGTTTTTGGAGGATCCAGTGCCGAACGATAATGTCGAAGCGATGGCAAAGGTCAGCGCTGCGACTTCTATTCCGATTTGTACAGGTGAGTTCCTTTTTCGCAGAGATGGTTTCAGAGAACTGATCCAGACACAAGCCTGCGATATGCTCCATGTCGATGTATCCGGAACGGGAGGAATGCTTGAAGCAAAGAAGATTGCGGATCTGGCGGATCTGTATTATCTGCCGTTTGCTGCACACAACATCACATCACCAATTGGTATGACGGCAACGGCACACGTCTGTGCCGCCGTGCGGAATTTCATCGTCATGGAACTCCCGTATCATGCCGATCAGGTTGAATGGCGGTGGGATCTCGCAATTTCAAACGAACCTCTCATACAAGATAATGCGTTTGTGGTGCCGGAGCAGCCGGGATTGGGTGTTGAAATAAATGCAAAAATAGCGAACGAACATCTCATGCCCGGATCCGATCATTTTGGCACATATTAAACTTCTCGCCATTTTAGCGATGCAGCGTCAATCGGCGCGCTTACAAAGCGCGCCTACCAGTGGATATCTTGATATTTTTTATCTATGCCATAGATAAGGAAAATTATCCGGGTAACCGGATCCGCCGCTTTGAAGCCGTGTAGAACGCTCGGCATCAAGATACCGCCCCAGTCTCGCATCATTACTCGTTGAAACCCTAAGTGTGCTAAGCTGTTTGCATCAACGATTCTTGAACCGGCAATAATCTCGAAATACTCTACAGGATACATCGGTGCTTGGGTTAGGGTCACGACCTCGTACCGATTCCCTCGTATGATGCGCAGCCCTGGTCTTTCCGGCTTGTGCATCGCCTCGCCGCCGGCGGTGCTAACGCAGGGCTGGTACATGCCCACAGACAGACCGTTCCGCTCGCCCATGCGCAGACTCAACCCAACGCCAATCGCCAGGCCGCAACCCGTCCCCATCAGGAGGTGTTTCCCCACAAGGGAACGTGCGAATGAGAAACAGGTTTTGCAACGCACAGTCAGCTATGACGAAGGGCTGCTAAAAGCGCTCAAAGACCCCGAAGAAGCTCGGGCTTACTTGGAAGTCGCGCTGGATGAGTGTGAAGCAAGCGGCGAGATCGATGAGCTACTATTGGCCCTGCGCGATGTCGCCCAAGCGCAAGGAGGCGTTGGTGCATTGGCAGAGCGCTCTGGCCTCAACCGCGAACATCTCTATCGCGTGCTTTCAAGTCGCAGCAAGCCGAAGATCGACAATCTGATGGCCATCGTATCGGCCTTGGGGTTTCGGTTCAGATTGGATTTTGCCGAGCTATAGAGCTTTATCGGTAAGTCTCACGCCACCGGCCCGTAATCCCACCCTTTACTTCCCTACCAATTCGTATAGGACCCATCGTCGCGCAGATAGCCGGTGGGTGGCCCATAGTCCTGTGTTGACACGGCATCGAGCGCTGCCTCGTTGCATTCAATCCCAAGGCCGGGGCCTTCGGGCGGCAAGAGATAGCCAGACTCAAACGGCACCTGCACTGGAAACTCATCGGTGAGCGAAGACATCGGCGCACGTGGAAGTTCCTGCACACCGACGAGTGACGATGCTAAACAAAGATGTAAACAAGCTGCGGTGGAAACCGGCCCGAGCGGGTTGTGCGGTGCCAGATGGATGTAATGCGTTTCGCACCACCCGGCAATTTTGCGCGCCTCGGTCAACCCACCGGCAATGCACAAGTCAACGCGGCAGTAATCCATCAGCTCCTCCTCAATGACTTCTCTGAACGTCCACTTGCTATCAAATTGTTCGCCGACGGCAAGCGGGACGGAGGTCTGTTGGCGCAGTCGCCGGAGACTGGCTGGGTTTTCACTGCGCAGCGGATCTTCAATGAAAAACGGATTGTAGGGGGCAACCCGGTTGCAGAAATCGAGACTATCCGCCGGGTCGAGACGGGTATGCACGTCAACCAATATGTTGACCTGATCGCCCAATGCCTTGCGCACGGCCTCCACCTGCTCAACGCCGTGCTGGATAGCGCGTCTAGGTTCAAACGTCCCTTTGTCTGCACCATCGGCCAAGCCCCAGCGGACGAATTGCCAACCGGCCTCATGGGTTTGGCGACAACTCTCGACGAGGGCATCAATCGTGCCGCCGCCGTTGTGCGGATAGCAGACGACCTTGTCTCGCGTGCGTCCGCCCAAAAGTTCGTACACAGGCACATTGAGCGCTTTCCCTTTGATGTCCCAGAGTGCAATATCCACGGCACTCACCGCGGCGGATTGAACGACACCGCCGGGAAAGAACCCACCGCGGAACATCACTTGCCACAGATGTTCAATTTGGAATGGGTCTGCACCGATGAGAAACGGTTCAAACGAGCGAATGACTTCGGCTAAGGCGAGGGCACGCCGTCTCAATCCTCCTTCACCGAGACCGTAGATGCCCGCATCGGTTTCTACCTTCACAAAAAAATAGCCGCTCGATCCAACAAAGGATTTGATCTTGGTGATTTTCATAAATTCCCCGTTAATGTTTTGTATTGCTCACTCCACCGGCCCATAGTGCGGCCCCCATTGACGGGCGAAACCTCTCCCCAAGGCTAAGAGTGCCTGCTGTTCGCCAGCATCCAACGGTGCGTAGCTCCGCACCCATTCTATGTTCTGCACCAGTTCTTCCTCGTTATAGACCCCAATGACCGCCAAGTTCACTCCCGGCAATCCCAAGGCATAGCGCAGCGCCCGCTCGTGATCGTCAAAGCCGCTGTTGGCCATCTCCGAGGGCCGGGGCTTGTCGTAATTCATATCGATGGTCCCACCGTACACCTTCATAGCAGCAACGCCAGCGTTCTGAGCGCGAGCCAAGGGCAGGACCACTTCCTCGAAGTTGTAGATGTGGCAGTCGACAAAGCTGAAGGCAAACATGCAGGCGTCGATCTCAACCTCGCGCAAGACCTTGGCGGATTTCCAAGGCGCGTGATGAGCAGTGATGCCGATATAGCGAGTCCAACCGCGCCGCTGCGCTTCGCGCAAGCCGGCAAGAGCACCGTCTTTGGCCAGCACTTGCTCCACGTCTAAGTGCCCCAGCGAGTGGACGTACATCAGATCCAAGTGATCAGTCCCCAAGGTGTCTAAATTCTTTTCGACGATATCGAGTGCCTCTTGGTAGTGGGCCGTGTGGGCCTTGCTGACCAAGAACAGCTCGCCCCGACGATGGGGGACGATATGAGCAAGTTGGCTCTGGGCGCGCTGGTAGCCGGGGGCTGTGTCGATGTAGGTAACACCGAGGTCAATGGCCCGTTCAAAAAGCGCGACGGCGTCCGCGTCTGCTAAGCCCATGCCGCCAGCGGCCGTGCCCAGGCCGAGCAAAGGAACGTGTTCGCCGGTCTTGCCGAAAGTGGCTTGCGGCAGAGGGGCTATGTCGATAGAGGCTGTAGTCATAAATATCTACTCCCTTGGTTGGGGGGACAGACTTGGGGACAAATCTAACCAAACGGTGTGCCGGCAACAGGGAGAGCTTTGCCCACTACCCGCCGTTTGATATGTTAAGCCGACGAATTTCACCAACACAACTAAAACGCGAGGAGGACATTTTGGTCATTCGCAATTGGCGCAACGTCACGCCCGTCGTCGGGCATGAATCCAAACTGATCTGGTCGATCTTTCGCGCTCAGAGCGCCGAGGGGCGAGAAGAGAACGAAGCAGTGCTCCTAGGATTTTCCGGACTAACGCTGCATCGCCTGCAAGGGGGACTGGAAGGCGATTACCACGAGCACGAGGCCACCGAGCAGGTGTACTACTTCCTCAGCGGCCAAGGGCAGATGAAGATCGACGGTGAGATATACGAGGTGCGCGAAGGCGACGCAGTGCACATTCCGCCGAAGGTCAAGCACCAGCTTTCCAACCCTGGGGACGATTGGGTCGAGCACTTGATCATCAGCGCCCAAGTCTAGGGTAGGCGACATTGCCTGCAACTCCCCTGATTATGGACGTCGATACAGGCGTTGACGACGCCCTCGCCCTGCTTTTGGCCCTGTCCTCGCCCGAGGTCGAGTTGATAGGCGTCTCTACAGTGGCCGGCAATGTGCCGCTGCATCGAACGACCGACAATACACTGCGCCTGTTGCAATGGGCGGGGCGGGACGACGTTCCGGTGCACGCCGGTGCAGAGCGGCCCTTGGTGCGGGACGCGGTCGCCGCAGACGACGTACACGGCGCGACCGGTCTAGGCGCGGCCCATCTACCCGAGGCGCGTAGCTCGCCAACGGGCGACGGGGTGGAATTTCTGCTGCGCACCTTGCAGGCGCGGCCCGGAGAGGTGACTCTCGTCGCCACCGGACCGTTGACCAACTTGGCGCGAGCCGAAGCGCAGGTGCCAAGCGTACTGCGACAGGCGCGTCAAGTGGTAATCATGGGCGGGGCCGTGCGCGTGCCGGGCAATGTCACGCCAGCGGCTGAGTTCAATTTCTACGCCGACCCACACGCCGCGCGCCAAGTCCTCGCATCCAAGGCCGAGATGGTGCTGGTGGGGTTGGACGTCACTGAGCAGATCTGGCTAGAGCAGGCCGCCTTGCAAGCTTGCACAGGGACGCGCGCGACGTTTTGCCAAGCAGCGTGTGAGCCGGTGATCGCCTTTGAGTCCACGCACTACGGATTTGCCGGAATGCGCTTGCACGATCCCGTGGCCTTGGGCGCGGCTCTGTGGCCGCAGCTCTTTCGCACGCAGCAACTGTGGGTGGATGTGGAAACTTCCGGCGAGCTGACCGCCGGTCAGGTAGTAGTTGATCAACGCGCC
>JAPOYQ010000270.1 GCA_026706505.1 Gemmatimonadota bacterium | reverse complement strand
CGTCATCCCCCAGCGCCACATCGCCAGCGGCTGGCTTGGCCTTGACTGCTATCAAGCCAAATCGACGATCCGCCGCCACCAAGTAAAACCGCTCCCACCGCGGCGCGTCGTCCAATTCGTAGGCAACGTCGAGGGTATCTTGCGCCGCCAGCGGCACGGCCTCTGCTCCAGTCGCCGGCAGGTGCTGAGTTACAGTACCGCGCCCATCGACGGACAGGATCGCCCCGTACTGCAAGCCACCCGAGCGGTAGGCGAGCTGCACCAAGTCCCCGCTTTTGGCCAAGGCTTCGTCTTGCAGACGCTCCGCACCGCTGGCCAGTTTGCGGAAAACCAGCAAACGCGGCTCCTGTTCGCCACCCTTGATGCGCGTCGCAGGTGCTTCCGAGGTCTCTTGGTCGAAGAGAGTGGGCACCGCCACCACCGCCAGGATCAGGGCCACGGCCGGCACGGCCCAAAGGCGATACCCACTCCACGTTCGTTGGACGCGCCGGCCCTGCGCCCGCTTGAGTTTTAGCTCGATCTGGCCGCGCATCCATTCGGGTGGGTAGCGCCGATGCAATTCCTCGTTGGAGCGCTCTAGGGCCGCTAGCCGCTGCGCGAGGTCTGGATCGTCCGCCACTCGACGGTCCAAGGCCGCCAATTCGTCGTCGGTCCCCTCGCGCAGTAGGTAGCGCTCTAGCTGGTAGTCGCTTATAGGGTGCTTGTCTTGCTGGTTCATAGCTTCTCCATCTCTTGCAGCGCTGCTCGCAGGCCGAGCAGCCGCTTGCGCACGCCGGACACGGACATGCCCACTTCCCTCGCTACCTCCTCTAAGGTCATGCCGTCCACGTAGTACAAGACGGCCATCGTGCGCGTTGACTCAAGTTGCTGGCCAAAGAGCTTGGCGAGCGCAGCGCGCGCATCTATCTGGCCCTCGGCATCCTCCCAGCAGGCTATCTGCTCCAACAGCGTCGAGTCGGCCGTGGTCTTCCGCCGCCGGGTATCGCGGATGCGATTGAGGCAGAGGTTGGTGGCCATGCGATAGAGCAGGCTGGAGGGCGCGTCATCCCGCAGGCGGTCGCGCCGCGTCAATAGCCGCACAAAGACATCCTGAGTGGCGTCGAGCGCCTGGTCTTCGTCGCGCAAAAGCTGCCGACAACGACGCATGACCATCGGCCCGTAGCGACGGTACAGTGTATCTACGTCCATGTATTCCCTGGCGGTGTTACTACTTAAACACCTATGGTGGCGCGGAGTGTTACTTCTGCTGCAAAAAATTATGTCCCTACGCACTCAATTTACAAGATGCTGCTTGCAGACGGCATCAAACAACAAGAGCCGACGGGCCATGGCCGGGATCTTTGTCGCGGGCGATGATGCGCTGGAGCGCCGAGACTGCCAGCGGATCGCCTTGCTCGCCCAGCTCTAGGGCCTGACGGTCGCGTTCCTCGTGATAGCTATTGTCGTATTCAACCACGTCCAGTTCGTACTGACGCCAGTAGTATTGCAAGCGGTCGTCGGGCCAGTCGGCGTAGATGGCCTCCCAAGTATTGGGCTGGCTGTGCGGCAGCAGGCTGCCTGGGGCGATGGGATCGGCCAAGCGCTGGTAGCGGGCATCGATGGACAGGCGCAGTTGCTCGCCGGTGTTGGGGACGCCGCGATGGGGCATCATGCTGTGGAAGAACAGCACATCCCCTTGCGCGAAGGGGCCGCCGGTCCATTCAAAAGAGTCGGTGATCGCCAACCCCCCGGCCCCTAGCGCCGGCTGAAAATTATAAACGCCCCCCCGATGCGCACCTGCGGCCACCTCCAGCCCACCCATAGTCGGCGGCAGGTCGTGGAGCGGGAACCACGCTGTATAGGTTTCAGCCGTGCCCTGAATGGGGATAAAGTCCTGATGCGGCGGCGTGGTAAAGGATTCGCGCTTGGGAAAGATGGTGCGGCCAATGAGACGGGGGTGCGGCAGCACCGGGCCGTCGAGCAGCTTTTCGAGCAGGCCGACGAGCGCGGAATGGTGCTGCAAAGCGTGGAATTCGGGCAGCGCGTACATCCGGCTATAGACATCCATATACTCGGGTGTCGGCTCGACGCAAAAGCCGTCTTGATCGGCGATGGCGTCCTCGAGCGGCGTGTCGGCCTGAACCCAGCCAGCGTCGCGGGCAATGGCCAAAAAGCGCAGCCTGAGCGCTTCGAGTTCGTCGGCGGGCACCAGACCGCTGACAAAGAGATGGCCGTCGCGCTGCATGCGATCGCGGAGCGCAGGTAGGTCGTCGATGATAGGGGTCGAGTCGATAAAGATCGGCATAACACAGGCTCCCAAAATAGAGAAGAATGCTAACGTTGATAGGTGCTTCCTAATAGTACGGAGTTTTGCCAGCGACCAAAAGATGCCCTCGGCACCTCACTCAAAACCGCTTATAATTAGCACCTCCCAAAATAATCCCCCCCAGCACACAAGGCACTGGAGGGGAAAGAAACCGCGATCTTTTAAAACTAGGCGGTAAAGAACGCCACGGCCGTCCAGCACAAAGCCGCCAAGCCCGCAGCAAGCGTCGCCTGCGGAATTTGCGTCTTGACGTGGTCCATCAGGTCGCAGCCCGTACACATGGAGCTAAGCACGGTAGTATCCGAAATCGGAGAGCACTGGTCGCCGTACACGCTGCCGTCCATGACCGCAGCAAAACACAACGTCATAAAAAGCTCTGGATGCGCTAGGCCGTTAGCACCAGCCACCGCCCAAGCAAGCGGCATAGCCAACGGGAAAGCCACCGCATAGGTGCCCCAACTTGTGCCCGTGGAAAAGGCAATGACCATCGTCAGAATCTGCAGCAAGACCGGCAGGAGGAAATACGGAATGGCCTCGCCGAGCTGTTCGACCAAAAAGATGCTGCCGCCCGTCTCCTTGCTAATGCCGCCGATGGTGATCGCCAGCAGCAAAATGACCGAGCCGAGTACCACGCCCTTAATGCCATCGTGAAAACCGGCAATGAGATCTCTGAGCGCCATGCCCTTGGCCAAGGCCATACCCGCGGCCAACAAAAGCGCGATGCCAAAGGCCCACTGCACATTGGGAGATCCGCTGGTGATAAAGGTGCCGACGGCAATGGCGATGAGCGTGCCCAATGGCAAGAAGAATTCGAGGACGTGCGGCGTGTAGCCTTCGGGGACGTTGCTTCCTTGCAGCTCCTTAGCGCTCAGGGGATCGGCACCTGGGGCGTCGAGCTCGCCGGTCGTGCGCGAGCGCTCCATCGCCGCCCTGAGTCGCGAGCCCAAAAAGAGCGGTTTTTCAATGCTGAGGAGGAATGTGCCCAAGACGGCAAAAATGGCGTAAAAACAAAAGGGCACGCTTGAAAAAAAGAAGGCAATGCGATCCGCTTCCGTGGCTAAAAAGCTGACGCCAGAGACGAAGATGAACGCCTGCACGTAGCCAGGCCAAGCATTGAACGCAAGCTGAGACGCAATCGGCGAGGCCGTTGAATCCACTACGTACGCCAACTCCTCGTGGCTGATTTTCTCGTTGTCGGCAATCGGTTTGACCGTGGTGCCGACCAGCACTGTGCTGACGGTCCCTCCTTGGAAGAAGATGACCCCGAGCAGCCAGGCGACCAGCTTGGCACTTCTGGGGCCGCGCACAAAGCGCTCGGTCATAAACTCGGCAAATGCCTGAGCCGCACCCGTGCGGGACCATATCCCCATCAGCCCCCCCAATAGCCACAAGTAGAGCAGCAAAACTCCGGCTGCGCTTTTGGTCGCCAACGACGGGATCAGTACATCGCCAGTGAAGTCGTAGCGGCCCATCAGCAGAGCACCAGCGACGATGCCACCCAACAGCGAGGTGACCGGTTCTTTAGTCAGCCAACACAACAGCACGGCCACCACCGCTGGCAGCAGCGACCAATAGCTCCAGTGGCGTTTGGCTACCAATTTGTAGTAGCGGCCGGTCTCCGCCACGGAGACAAATTCTTCCGTGATCGGCGGTGTTGTCCTCGACCCCTCAATCTTAGCCGGGTCGAGTTGGGCTTGCGCCATGGGCACGGCCTCGAAATAAGCGGGTTTTTCGCGATAGACGTAGTACAGCTTGCCGTCGTCGTCCGTTTTCACGTCCAACTCGATCCGCTCAACCGTCCACGTCGGCGCTACATTGACACCTATGATCCAAGACGAGAGCAGGGCGATGGCAAAAATGGCGAAGTTGCGAATGCCTCTGGGCATGGGGTTCCTTTCGGTTTGATAGAGGCCAAGCGATAACGGACGCTGATCGCCGACCACTATACTTTTATTTTAACAAAAGTAGTTTGCGCGTTTGCACACCCCAAGGGGTTTGCAACCGATAGAAATATAGGCCCGCGGACAGTGTCCGCCCGCTGTCGTTTACTCCATCCCAGCGCAGGGTGTATGAACCGGCCGGATGGGTTCCCTCGGCTAAGACGGCGACCTGCTGACCGACTAAGTTAAAAACTGCGAGCCGAATCGCCCCTGCTCGCGGCAGGGCAAAGCCAATCGCAGTGGTACTATTAAATGGATTGGGATAGTTCTGCGCTAGAGAGAACGCCTCCGGTACCACCCCGTGCTGCTGTAGCACCGCCGTGGGCACAGGAGTCCTAGCGGCGACCAAGCGCACATCGCCTAAGTAGAACGTGCCGCGCAAGTTGCCGAACAGGCGAATGGATTCAATCGGCCCGTCGAGCCGAAAGAAGCGCTCCAGCGGAATCTCTATCACCTGCCATTCCTTGCGCGATAGATCCAAGCCATCCCCTTCAAACAGCGAGACTAGCGACGGCGTATCCTTATTGACCATGACATTGAAAACAGGCTGGGTGCTGCCTTCGGCATCGCCGGGATGGAAGGTCAGTCGCAGAGCGCGGTACCCCACCGGCTCCACTGGCACGAGCGTCTTGTACTCGAGGGTAAATGCCTCGGCGACAAGTGCCTGCGCCCAAATGTCGGCAAAGACTTGCTCATCCACCTCGACATTGGAGATAAATCCCTGGGTCCAGTTCT
>JAPOYQ010000789.1 GCA_026706505.1 Gemmatimonadota bacterium | reverse complement strand
CCAGGATTCGTACATGGCGTTCCTGCACGAGCGCGGCTTGGCACAGGAGCACATTGCCGACTACGCGCGTCGTAACCAAGAGGGGGTGTGGACTGCTACTTTTCCGACGACGCTACCCGACGACGCCTACTTCGATACTTGGATTACCACCAACGCCCTCGCCTTGCTTGATCGGGCACCCAACGACAAGCCGTGGTACCTAGAGGTGAATCTGCAGAATCCCCATCACCCTTGGGACGTTACCGAATCGATGCACCGGTGGTACCGCGAACCGCCGGTCGATTTCCCCCCTCCTCTATTCAACACCGAGGATATCCCCCCTGAGACGCATCAGGAGGTGCGCCGCAACTGGGCCGCCACCGTCGAACATCTCGATCAATGCCTCGGACGCTTGGTAGAGCGCGTTGGCAAGCGGGGCGATTTGGACAACACGGTCGTCGTCTTTACCAGCGACCACGGCGAGATGCTCGGGGATTACAATCAATGGCAAAAGCTATCCCCCCTGCAGGCTTCGGTCGGAGTTCCCTTGGTAATAGCGGGCCCGGGGGTGGCTGCTGTGGGTCGCGATGACGCTCCGATGACGACCCTCGATCTGACCGCTAGCTTTCTTGAGTGGGCCGGGCTGATCCCGAGTGGGGATCTCGACAGTCGCTCCCTTGTCGGTTATCTCGGAGAAGGAGGGTACAGACACCGCGCTTTGGTGTTTTCTGGCCTGAGTGCTTGGCGCATGGCCTTCGACGGCCGTTTCAAGTTGATTCGCGGCTATGACCCAAAGAAGCGCATTGGGGGGGACATCTTTGAGCCGATGCACATTCCGCCTGACGAGACGAAGCGTCTGCAGCGCGACCGGCCCCAAATACTGTATGATCTCGAACGCAATGAAAGGGATGACATGTCCTCCGCATTCCCCGAGGTTCTTCACCGGCTCAGCGCCGCTCTCGATGAGCATCTGGCTTTATAGATGAAGTACATCTCATGTTGGTGAAAAGCGGTTTTCCCCATCGGCCTTACATCCATCATTTCCCGAGCGTCGAGCTTGAGGAACGCCGTCGGCTGCACGGCAGTGGTCGCATAGCGCGGGCCACCCCGGTGCAGGCTGGAGATACTATCGATCTGGCCCTGCGGTTCGAACTCGGCGAGACCGCAATTCCTGCCGGCGGGCACTTGCGGATCGCTTGGCTGTGGCCGTTCGACTGGGCCATGATGCAGACGAGCGATCCCGACGCTCCGGGATACGTCCACGCATCCTGCCCGAAGCGCGAAGTCGACTTGCGGGTAAGCTTTGCCTTCAGGGGCGACCTGATTCCGTGGAATCACCATATCGATGTCGAAGTTCTCTCCGGTGTGCTGACCCAAGGGGATGTGGTTGAACTGACCTGTCGGGAGTGGCGTGCTCCCACCTTCGTCGCACCCGATGCCGAACTGCTCTTTCTAATTAATCCGGATGGCAGAGACCGCTGGGTCCAGCTACCGCCTGTGCGAGGATTCCCCATTGTAGCTGGCGCTCCGGCGCGGCTGTTCGCCCTCGCTCCGGCGGATGGGCTTATCGACGAAGATATCGTACTGACGCTGCGCGTTGAGGATGAGTGGGGGAACCCCTTACTCATCGAGGATTCCGTTCCGGAGGTAGTTCTTGCTGACGGAATCAGATTGGTCTCCGTCGAAAGCGCTGGCGGCATGCCTGCTTACCAAGCGCGGGTGCGCATCGCCAGCTTGGGGATTCATCGCATTGAGGTTGCTGTTCCTCGCTTCCAACTGCGGGCGGAGAGCAATCCGGTGCGTATCGCCGCTGAGCCCCCTCCATTGCGCGTCTTCTGGGGCGACCTGCATGCTGGCCAAGGCCAAATTGGCTGCGGCGTCGGCTCGGTGCGTCACCATTTCGACTACGCCCGTCACGTAGCTGGTTTGCAGGTCTGCTCACACCAAGCGAATGACCACCATGTCAGCTTGGATCTGTGGGAGCAAACGCGCCGCGAGTCGGCTGCTGCCAATGAAGAGGGACGTTTTGTCGCCTTTCTCGGGTGCGAATGGAGTGCCTACACACCGGAGGGCGGCGACCGCAACGTCATTTACCGACGCGATGAGCCGCGCTTGCGGCGTTCTGGTCGCTTCTTCACCGAAGACGTGCCTGATCCAGAGCCTAACCTCGAAACAGCGACCGAGTTTTTGGCTGTCATGCGGGATGAGGAGGTATTCATCAACATGCACGCTGGTGGCCGGCCGACCAACCTCGATTTTCACGAGCCGGGAATCGAAACTCTCGCCGAGGTACACTCCACCCATGGTACTTCGGACTGGTTCGTGTTCGACGCCTTACGTCGCGGTTATCGCGTCGGGATAACCGCCGGAACCGACGGCGTTGCCGGTCGGCCCGGATGCGACCATCCCGGCAGTCGGCTTATCCGCAACGCGCGCAGCGGTATCACGGCCTTTTTGGCCTCCGAACTCAATCGGGATGCGTTGTGGGAAGCGATTGCATCGAGGCGGTGTTACGCCACTGACGGACCCCGCATACTGCTCGACGTCCGAGCCGACGGCCATCCCATGGGAAGCGAATACGCAACGACCGAATCTCCTCTTGTGTCGATCGAGGCAGAGGGGACGGCGGCGATTGAGCAGGTCGACCTGCTGTGCGGTCCCGACTTGCTGTGGACATGGCGACCGACGATGGCATCTACCGAAGGTGCCTTGCGCATCCTGTGGGGAGGAACCGAACGACATGGCAGTGCTCCCGATCAGCGCGTCTGCTGGAAGGGCCGGTTTGTCGTTGAAAACGGACGCATCGCCAACGTCGAGCCCGTCGCTTTGGTCACTCCCTGCGACCGTCTCGAACTGGCTGATGACCAAACGGTCTGTTTCGACACGGTCACTGCCGGCAACCGCATGGGAATGTGCCTAGAAATCGAAGCAGACGCGGCGACATTATGCCGCTTTGAATCCGGTCCTGCGACCTTCGCACTTGGCTTGGCCCAAGTGCGGGAGCAACCGATGCGAGTGGATGCGGGCGGTACCAGTCGGCACGTCATCGTCGGACAGGCCCCGAACCCGAACCTGCCGCGGCGAGTGGAACTCTCGTTCAGAGACACGCGGACGGTAAAAGGGCTATTTCCCTACTGGGTGCAACTGACGCAGTGCGATCAGCACCGCGCTTGGAGTAGCCCAATTTACGTCCAGCGCCAGTTCGGCTGACATCGGGACAGTATCAACGAGGATTCTGTCCTACTTTTTGTCGCCGAAAAGCTATCATTGTGCGTCGGTCGCGTCCGTTGCATATTCGTGCGGGACATCAAGATAGCACCTTTTGCCATGGAGACCCCGGATGAAGGACTCTTCGATCTACATTCCCGCCTGCGACTGGGATTCGACCGCATCATTGCCGCAATCCTGGGGATCCCCGCCTCTTGGCTGGCAGTACGCCAAGCGCCTAGTGCTGATAAACGACACGGCCCGCGAACGCCGGGGCGAACCGGTCGAAGCGGACGTGGACATTCACGCTGACCATATTACCGACCTCGACCGCGAGATCCGTGTCGCCCGTCTCCACAGCGAAACCGGTCCTATAGAAGTTGTGCCGAGCCAAGTGCATCTCATGGACCGCGAGGACGAGTTGCTGCGCTGCCGGTTGTTTTTCCTTGCTGATGTGGCCGCCGAGGGTTCGGCGACTTACCTCCTGCTGTATGGCAACCCAGAGGCATCCGAGCCTCACTACGACACCGACCTCAAGGTTTCGGGAGAGGGGTATGCCCTCGAGGTGGAAAACGAGCATTACCGCGCGGTTCTCGGGAAGATGAACGGCAACTGGCAAGACCACTACTCGAAAAGGGGGCCGGCAGAACTCGTACACCGGCATGGTCACGGGGTCGAAGGTACCATTCACTGGGGCCCCGACTGGAGCGATGAGCGCGTCGGCCGCTACCGGCTCACCAACTGGGACGGCCCGCCCCTGTTCGACTACGATGTGATCAAGGGACCGGTCTGCGTGCGCATCCGCCGCTGGGGCCACCCGATCCTGTCAATCGGTCCCCAAGTTGGCCAGCCTCACAAGGTCATGGCTACCGTGACCTACAGCTTTTGGGCCGGTCAGCCCTACGTCATCATGGAATCGAAGCTCAAAGTTCTCGAGGATGTGCGTTTCCGCGATTGCCGCAACGACGAGTTTGTCATCGGTGAACAGCTACCCGAACGAGCTTGGATGGGACCGGATGGAGAGATTGGTTTGGGGGCCCGGGGCTGGCAGCGCGAGGACCCCCGTTGGGTGACTCATTTCAATCGCGAAACCGGCGAAGGATTCGGCAGCATTCACCTTGAATTCGAAAACACCAATCCGAGCTGGCCGCAGCCGGCCCACGCCGGATTCTCGCACACCGGCACTTGGGTCCGCTATCCGGTGCAGCTCGCGGCGATGCGCGCTGGCGAGCACGTGTACGAGAAGAACGCCTACGTCCTGCACCGGTACGAAGAGGGGGGGGAACACCACGGCCTCGTCGACCTTGTTGACCACCAACAGCGCCTTCTTAACCCTATCACCCAAGGGGAGGCTCCTCCGGCTCCTAGGCCGATCAATCTCGACAATGTCATGGACGCGCTGCGAGCCACGAACGAATTCGAGCTCTACGTCGAGGGGTCACCTTGGGGGCAGCGCCAACTCAGTTTTGTCGATATCGGCATCGTTCAGGAGGTCGTCATCGAGGGCAGCGACATCCGCGTCGATATCGTCATGCCGTACGCAGGGCGCGAAACCTGGTTCGACTGGTTTTCCGATGGCATTGAGGAGCAACTCCGTGCCCGCTTGCGGGACGTCGGCGAGGTCGAAGTGCGCCTCGTTCGCGAGCCGAAATGGACTCCGCAGCGGCTGAGCGACCGCGCCCGCCGCGTCATCGGTCCTGGGGAAGAGTAGCCTCTATAACACCAGCTTGTCCGGCGGCTCGTAGTCGCTTTTGCGCGGGTCCCAGCGGGTTCCGCATTTGTCGCTGATGACCACC
>JAPOYQ010000254.1 GCA_026706505.1 Gemmatimonadota bacterium | reverse complement strand
GTACTTTTTTTTTTTTTTTCCCTGGTCCCGCGTCGCCTCGTAAAGCGAGTGCTCTCTGGCCAGTTGACTGAAGTCAGCGCCAGCCTCTAGTTCGTCGAGCAGGTCGAGGGCCTCGTCTCGGGTCGCTACCAAAATACCCGCATAGCGCAATGCGCGATCCCGGTGCGAATCCCGGTAGTGCTGCATCAACTCCTCTTCGACAATGGAAATCCGCTGATCAATCTCGATACTTCTGTAGAGCCTGACGGTCTGCTCCTCGGCGAACTGCTTGAGCTTGTGCTTAAATTCCCGTTCGTCGCCAATGCCAGCTCGTTCCGCCTCGGCGAGCAATAGTTTCTTGTCGATCAGTCCATTGAGTAGAATCCGATCGGCCTCGACACCGGTCTTACCCATCTGGTAGGCTTTGGGAATATTCGCGGCATAGGCTCTGAACTCGCCGACGGCGATGGGTTGGTCTGCTATCTGGGCGAGCACTAGATCGTCTTGGGCTACACAGGGCAGCCAGAGCCCTAGGATGCAAACGCCTGAGCGCAGTATTCCATTCTTCATAAATCTAAAACCATAGTTTGTAGGGTTAATAAACTAGCCGCACGACTGCGACTTCGACATCCTTGGCCTTGTCTGAATCCACTTCGAGACGCAAGAGATAGAGTCCGGGGGGTAGCAGGTTGCCCGCATCGTCCACGCCCTCCCAAGTAGCCGAAAACCGGCCACTAGCCGCTGTACTATGGGCCACCTCGCATCGCTTCACTCCCGCCAGATCGTAGAGATCAATCGCCACGGGCACATCACCGCTGAGGTTTACCAGATCGTATTCAATTTGTAGCACATCGTTGACGCCATCGCCGTTGGGAGTGAAAAGCCGCGGCGCGAGCCACAAGGCCTTGACCGCTGGATTGGCCACCGTACTCAACCCGACGCTCAGGGTATTGCTCTCGGCCAGATCATCGGCGTTCCCCGCAGTGATGCGCTGGCGCACTTCGTGGGGGAGTTGGCTGTCGAAGACCCGGCCCGAAAATACCGTGCCCACCTGAAAGACCTCGGCCTGAAATTCGACCTCGACCAACTCGCCCGTGCGGTTGAGATCAATTCGCGGTACTTGTACCACAAAGCTCTTCGCGTCCCTTTCCGCGATGGTAAAGTCCTGTTCTTCGCCGCCGATGTACACTGCGTCAATGCTCGTGACTTCTATGGGGGTGTCGATCTCAATGCTGTCGAAACCGAGATCACTCTGCTCTAAGTTGGGCAGGATTTTGTAGATGAATTGGACGACCTCGCCCACCTCGACTTGGTGCGGCACGATCTCGGCCAACACTTGGCTGGCCACCGGGGGTTGGGAGACATTAAACTGCAAGTACTCCATGCGTCCGGCCGCAAGGGCTCGCTCCGAGAGGAAGTCCGCCTTGAACTGCAAGTAGCGCCGAGGCCGTGAACCCACTAATTCGGAATGCCCCCTATCGAAATCGAGCGGCGGCGTCCAGAACTCCCAACTTTCGTTATCCGGACTGATCCCGGCTTTCTCGCCTTCCTCCAGTCTCTTATAGCGATCTAGGGTGAGCGGCTCGCCGCTGACTGCAAAGCGGGATCGCTCGTCGCCTCTGAACGTGAAGCGCCAATAGAAATTGGGATCCGTGTCGTCGCCGCTGCGCATGCTCAGATTGACCGTTGCGCCCTGATCTCGGCTGCCCGACCAAGTCAACTCGCCTAGGCTAGAAGCCATGCCCAAATCAATGACATTGGATACATAGCTGGCCTGCGAGGCAAAGCCATCCCCGAAGATCTCAAATTCGGCGATCTCCCAATTGCCAACGGGTGCCTTAAAAAGAATTTCGGCAATGGGCCGATCGGGCAGTTCCAAATCGAGAAAGGGCTCCAAATTATTGGCGACCGAGAACACGACATCGTAATCGAGAAAAGCCCCGCGCCAATGGTATCGCCCTTCTCGAGTTCCCTTTTTGCGCGAATCGCCATCGTTAGTGCCTATCTCGAACACCTCGATGAAGCGCTGGTGAGCAAAGCGCTCCGTGGTGGAAATTTTGATGCGCCGGATGGGAAACAGTCCTTTTAACTCAAACCAGATGCCCTTCTTGCACGGCGAGCAGTCGGCCGACTGGCTGCGGCCACTTCCCAAATAAGCAGTGGTCAGATCCCCATCCATCAAGAAGTCTAAGAGGGCTTCCGATTGCCAACCGTAGGAATTGTTCGAGCGTATGCCGCCGCCCCGTTCTCGAATCAGGGGCGTCAGATTGACGGCGGGGTCTAGGCGCTGGGGCTCGATAGAATGGGTTGCGACCTCCAAGAGGTCTATCCTACCGAGCTGTTTTTCGTCCACATCAGCCCAAGACAACTGGATAAATTCAAAGTCCCCATCCACTTCCGGCGGCGGCAGCTCCTCGCCGCCGATGCGATACACGGTGAGCGCCTCGACCGCAGCTAGCCCATAGCAAAAGCTCCCTACTAGAGCGGCCGACAAAAGTCGCAATAAATTCCCTCTCATTATCTACTTCCTACACCGGTAGATGATCCAGATAGTAAACAAAAGAAGGGGAGGAATAGAATTCCCCCCCTCCTTTATGAGGCGCTTACGCGGCGCAAGAACCGCTTACTTGCCGAATGAAGCCTTGATCTGGCCCCAAGTGTTGTCTTCAACGGCTGTGGGCTCAATACCTTCAAAGGCGGACTCGTCAACGCCCAGCATCACCCAATCGGCAAAGAAATCGGCGTCGCCGAAGGACTCGACGTTGGGACCGATGGCCCAGCGCGAATGGCAGTTACAATCGTCGGATAGCTCGGCATCAGTATCAAAGACGTGCCCTGTAAGGCCGATGATCTCGTCCTGCTGGAAGTCGTGGAGGACGCTTCCGGCGGGATCTTCCCAGTTGAAGTCGTCCCAATAGACGCTCCACCATTCGGCCCGTTGGCGCATCTCCTCAAAGGAATTGGGAGTCGTGCCGCTAAACCAATAGGCGTGATCGGAGTACGGCGGCGTGTCGTACCAGGTAGCCTGGGTCATCCAGAACCAGTTCCACTCTCCCTCACGGGCTTGGCCATTGTCGAACCAATAGTGGCTGATTTGGGCATGGCGACCGCGCTGGCGTGCCTTCTCCTCGTCGGTCTGGCCTTCCAGATCCCAGAAGGAGCCGCCCGAGTGATCGGCGTCCACAGTCGTTTCAATCGACTCATTGCCCAACTGGTACTTGTCGTCGAAGCGCTCGTAGGCCCAGTAGATGCGGTTGGTTTCCTCGTTCCAAGTGGGAATCCAGCGGAAGGAAATCGAGGACACGTCCAAATCGCCGGTGTAGATCCACGCCCGAGTCGTGCTCTGTACGACGTTCTGCTCGGTGATCCAAAATTCCTCGGGAATGATATCCCACTCGCTCAGATCGGCATCTAAGACCGGCAGGTGAGTCTCAGGCCATTGCCACACCGCACCGATAAAATCGGGCGGATCGTGGGCTTGTACCTGGGTGCTCAAGCCAAGCAAAAACACGGGGGTAAATAAGACGGATAAAACTTTCTTCAAAGCGGCCCTCCTTCTTAGAGGTGTGAGGTTTTGCAGGTTTATGTACTTGATTTCTACGCTTCTGTAATTAATAAAAATAGACTATAAGGTCAAGCAAAAATCACTTTAAGCCGGCGATAATTGACAGAAAACTCAAGCCCGAGGTCTCGATTTCCCCACTCCGGTCAACTACCTCTATCGAGCGGCGGTCGAGGCGAATGCCCACTTGAGTAGTAAGCTCATACCCTAAGTATTGGCTGATATTGGTGAGCTGAAGCGCCAAAACCGAGCCGCGAAAATCCCCGGTGAACAATCCCGCTTCCAACTCGTCTTCTCCTTCGAGGTCGAAGAAAGAGCGCTGCTCCAAGCCGAACTCGAATTCGGTGGTCTCAAGCACGGGGATGCTGCCGACAAAGAAAAAGATGCCGTCCCAAGAGCGCCGCTCGTCGAATGCTCGGCTAAAGGGCACCTCGCGCAGAAATTCGCTCTTGAATTTGGGCCTGAGACTCAGCGACCGCCAAGAAAAGACATATTCTATCTTATTGATCAGCCCGACAAAGCCCGAGGTCCGTCGCCCATTGCGCCCCTCGGGACCCAGCGGGTCAAAGGCCACCGCAGAATCGCCGACCTCATCCGATGCGTCGCGCAAAAATTCGACCTCGCTGTCGCGCTGCCGCCAAGTCTCCCACTTAAAGCGATGCAGGGTCTGCCACAAATGCGGGCTAGAGTACTCCCAATCGGCGTAAAAAGTATTGATCCAAGTGTTCTCCGCAGCTAGGGGATCCAATACCGGCACATTGCTGCCAGCCGACTCGGACGCCGCGCCGAATGTGCTCCTAGGGATGATCCATTGCACCAAGTGGTCGGCGATCGCGTCTTCGGCCTTCTTAACCATGTCGAAAATCCGCAGACGGCCCCACCGCGACCCGCTCTGCTCCAAGATGAACATTCCATAGCTAGTCAGGTTGCGGCGGTCGCTCGCCAAGCGGATTTGCCGCAATTGACCCACCCGCAGTTGGATACCCGGTGCCACCTCAAGTCCGCCGAAGACGTTGTAACCCCAGTGGTCTCGCTTGTAGGGATAGTCCGGCTCTTGGTCGTTCTCAAAGCGCTCCACCCACCCATTGTTGTTGAGATCGATGCCGAAGAGAAATTCCGGGCGATCCGCGGCATAGCGCAAAAAAGGCTCGTCGTAGTCGGGGAAAAAATTTACCCGATCGACGGTGCTATTCTGATTGAAATCCGATATGAAGTCGCGATTCTCGTCATAACCGGGGAAAACCGCCGGATCGGACACGCCGCGGATCTCGATTTCGCGGCGGCGCTCGGTGGGGACAAAGCTACCCTCACCCACCCGCAGCCAATCGGGTTGCCGATCGTTGTCGTCATTGTCATCTACAAACTCGTAGTGCAGGTTGACGGCCTCGGGGGCGTAGTCCGATACCCCGTCTCGATTGACGGTCAGGACGCTGGTGCACTACCCGTCTTCCATA
>JAPOYQ010000109.1 GCA_026706505.1 Gemmatimonadota bacterium | reverse complement strand
CATACCGGTACCAAGCCGGAGATGTCCCAATGCCCATAGCATGGCCCATCTCGTGTTGAAAGATGCGCCTCCAGCGTATTTCAGGGACGTCGGGAGGTGTAAAAAAACTGTCCAAGTTTGAATTCATTTGCTCGTCATCTATTGTAATCCGGGCTATAAGGGGAACGTCACCGTCAGGGCGAAATAGGGGAACACTAGCAAAGCCTTCGGGCCTGTCGTCAGTCCATACACTACTAGATCTTTTCATCTCCTCTGTTGTCGGCTTATCCACATAGATACGTATATCGTCTATGACCTCACCCTCTTTAAGACGGATAGTGCGGTCTCCTACTGAGATGGTGGTCGGGGTGTCAAAAACGTGGTCAGGCATATCGAAGAAGAAGTGCTCCCACTGACGGGCAACATCTATTACCCATAACCTCTTTGAGTAGTCAAAGCTATCGAGGAAGACCAACTCTATGTCAAAGTTATCGTCGGCTGTGGTGTCCGTAGTATCGTCGGTTGTGGCGTCCGTAGTATCGTCGGTAGTGGTGTCCGTGGTATCGTCGGCTGCGGTGTATCGGTCATCGCCCATGAAGCCGCATAAGGGGCAATTGGCTTTACTAGCGGGAGCTGTGGGCGGTGGTGGGCTGCTCGGAGAGCAAGCGGCAAGGGCAAAGACGAAGGTAAGTAGAAGTTTCATGGTCTTTCTCCATGGATTAGGGGTTATCCTGTACTTAGGTATGGCTCACTGTTCGAACCCCCTGTGAGAAGCTATCTCGTTTACCGTATAAATACATACGTTTGTTATAGGCGATAAATATATAAACGTAAGTCCATGTTATAGTCTCCGTCTAATTTAGCGAATCTACTTCTACTAGCACTCGGCGTTGGGCCGGGTCAAAGGCGACTAAAGTAGCTCCGTCTTCTAGCAGGAAAGTATCGCTTTTGAAGGCGGCGCGGTTAGCAGCGCGCGTCAATGGGCGGCCATCCACCCGGACTGAGCGCACCTCTCCATTCGTCAGGCGCAGAGTCAGGTCAGGGGTCTGCACCGGCAGGTCGAGGTGGACGGTGTTTCCCTCTACTGTGATCTCGGCCATTGCGCGGGCGCAGGCATAGGTGGTGATCTGGCTACAGGTGCGCCATTGGGTGCGCTCTCCCCTCGGATCGCGCTCGGCGAGGCGGCTCACCACCTTCTTGAAAGCCTTGAAGCCGCGCCGGTCTTCATCGTGTAGCCCATAGAATCCCTGCCAATGGCTGATGAGCACAGCCGGTTCACCCGCGTCGATGAGGGCTGGTAGGCGGCCTCCCTCTAAGTCGGGAGTGATGTACTTGTCGGGATCGACCTCGCCATAGCCGGTCCAACTGCCGGTCCAGTCGCCGGTGGAGGCGATGATTTCTCCGGTGGCTTGTCCGGTTTGGCGATCGGGGTACCACACGGGGGTGTCCACTGTGTCCTCCCTAGAGACTCGCTGAAAAAAGTAGGGCACTGGGTTGCCCGTGACTTGGCGCACGGCCTCGCCAGCACAGCGGGCGTAAAAGGGCAGGGTGCGGCCGCCGAAACCACCCGGTGAGGTTACTCCTTGCGGCGTTAGGCCCACAGCGACTAGAATGCGGCACGCTTGGGCGATGTACTCGGTGACTAACTCCTCTTGGTCCTCGGGCAGCGCGGCCCAATCGTATTGCTCCCATATTCCAGAGGGGAGCGGCTGTAAGGTTTTGGGATTTAACACGAACGTGTGGGTGAGCATCTCGGGCGTGATGTCGAAGGCGGGGACGATGACCTCGCGGCACATGGCCAGCCATTCGTCTTGCTGGGCTTTGCTAAAAAGAGGAAGTCCCTCGTCAATGCGTCCTAGGGCCGCTGGGCAGGGCACCACTGAGAACTTGCCCCGGACGCCGCTTGCTAGGCACCATTCGGCAAATTCGCGGGTAAAGGACTCAGGATGGACCACCGGCAGGTCCTCCCAGCGCTGGGGACGGCCCTCGGCGATGGTGCGGTCGCGGAGGAAGAAATAGTTGAGGTTGACCAGCACCGTGGAATCGTCGAAGATGATGGACAAGGGCACCCGATCGAGGGCGTGGCGGGCGATTTTAGCGAACAGGGGACACCTCCTTTTTTATGCCAATCTGCCATTCGGCGTCTAATATACTATGCTGTGTTGCCGTGACAAAAACTGCATCCAATGGGGTAAATCAGCCTCGTACCGGCTGGGGTTGACCTCTGATTTACTAGGCGGAGGATGCGACCGGTGACCAGTAGTCTGCGCGCCGCCGTGCGCCTCGCCGGTGTGGCTCTGCTGATCAGTGGTTTGGCCTTCAATCCGCTAGCCCTCGCGCATTTTTTTCCGGGGCATCCGCTTGGTATCGAGGGTATCATCGTCCTTCAGATCGCCTTGCTCTTTGGCGGCGGTTGGCTCCTTTGGCGATGCCCTCGGCTGCCGCTAGTTCCTATTGTGTTCGTTGTCCTCGCCTTTGGCACATTTGCTGTCCTCGGGGGGTACGGTACGGCCCGCTCACTGCAAAAGGTGCAGGAACGCAATCGGCTCTTGGCGACTATTGACCGCAGCGAAGCGGTGCAGCAGCACCTGAGCGGCGAGGCCCTGCCGCTTCTCGCCTTGGGGATGTACCAAGGCCAACTGCCCGCCGCGTCGGCTCGCCCGCTTTTTGCCGCTACAGTTGATGTTGCGGACGTGGAGCAGACGGCGGAGGCGACTGAGATCGTCCCGGCATTGGGGATTAAGCGCCAGCAATGGAGGATTGCACCTGCCGAGCAGGTCCAAGGCGCAGACATTCAACTGTGGAATTCGCTCTTGGCTGCGGTACATTTCTTCGACTATACAGCCTTCCACATTGAGACCGGGCATTTTCTCGACGCGGAAGAGACGATCTACCAAGCCCGTTTGCGTTTTGACGCCTCGGCGCAGACAGAAGACGGGGAGCGCGCGCAGATACTGGCTCGGCTGGTGCTTGAGTGGCAGCAACAGGAAGATGACACTTGGCGGATTCAGCGCTGGGAGACCGAATCGCTGGAGATGCTCACGAGGACGCACGCGCTGTTTGCCGAAGTCCTCGACGAGGCACTGCCGCGCGACGAGGATCGCGCCCTGGCTAGGTTTTCGCGCCACGCCGAACTAGTGCGCCAGTCGTTTAGCGACTCTGCGTTTGTCGCGCCGCATCGCTATTTCACTCGCCAGGCCTTTGACCGCCATCCCGGCATCAGCGTTGTGGATATCGACGCCGATGGATACGACGACCTGTACATTGCCGTGCGCCGGGGTAGGAACATGCTGTTGCACAATGGCGGCGCTGGCACGTTTACCGAGCGCGCAGCCCAATACGGCCTCGATGTGGAGCACCACACGGCCGTCGCGCTCTTCGCCGACTTTGACAACGACGGCGACCCGGATGTCTTTCTCGGCCGCACGCTCGCGCCCAGCCTCTACTTGGTCAACGAGGACGGGCACTTCGCTTCCCGCGACTTGGGCGATGGCGTCTTGCCGTTCCTCGTGGCCTCGATCTCAGCGGCTGATTACAACGGCGACGGTCTGCTCGACGTGTACTTCTCCACGTATGCCGCGCGGATGTTGCTCGCTGCGGCCACTTCCGCTCCCCGTGCTGAGCCTTGGGGCGGTGCGCTGTTGGCCGATTTTCTGCCCGCGGACCACGCTCGCGCACTCTACGACCTGAGCCGCGACCGCATCGGTCACCTCATCTACGACGCGCCTGGGCCGCCCAACGTCTTGCTGCGCAACCTTGGCGACGGTCGCTTTGCTGCCACCACCGCTGTGTGGCGCAATACGTTACAGGCGACTTGGGCCGACTACGACCGCGACGGCGACCCGGATCTCTATCTCGCCAACGATTTTGCCGCTAACAACTTGCTCCGCAATGACGACGGTACTCTCGTCGATGTCACTGCGGAGAGTGGGGCTGCGGATCCGGGCTTTGGCATGGGCGCGAGCTGGGCCGATTACGACGGGGATGGACGCCAAGACCTGTACGTGACCAACATGCACAGCAGTGCTGGTCGCCGCATCACGGAAGCTGCCGGACTGGCGGGTGCGGCGTTTGCCCCTTTGGCCCGAGGCAACTCCCTCCTGCGGAACGGCAGTGAGGGTTTCACTCTCGTTGCAGACTCGCCGGTGGAGGACGGCGGCTGGGGTTGGGGCGGCCAGTTTTTGGACTTTGACAACGACGGCGACCTCGATATCTACGCCCTGAGTGGCTACTACACCCCGCCGTCCGAAGTCGCGCTTCCCGAGGATACCTGAAGCTTGTTTTGGCGCACGGTCGTGCGCCATGGCCGGACGGATGGGGCGTAAAATGTGGGGGCGCGGCTCGACGCGGGGGCCTCGCTCAGCGGATACCAGCGCAACCGCTTCTTTCTCAATGTAGAAGGTCGCGACTTTATCGACGTGTCGGGCCTGTCGGCGGCGGATTCGCCTGCGGATGGTCGCGCCTTCGCCACCTTGGACTTCGATCGCGACGGCCGCATCGATTTGGCTGTTGTCAATGCCAACGAGCCGCTCTGCGAGCTGTTTGCCAACCGCAGCAAGGCGGGGCACATTTTCGCATTGCGGTTTGTGGGGGGCAACGAGCGCGACGAGGTCTCGCGCGAGTGGAGCGTGCGCGATGGGTATGGAGTGCAAGTGGAAGTGGATGTCGGCGGGAGGACGCTGCTGCGCGAGCACCGAGCCGGCGAGGGCTTTTCGGCCCAAAACAGCGCGACCTTGATCGTCGGCTTAGGCGCACATCAACGAGCGGATGCCGTACGCGTGCGCTGGCCTTCGGGACGCATGCAGCGCACAACTGATGTAGCGGCCGGTTCGCTGTTGACTGTGTACGAAAACTCTCGGCACTCGCCTACGGGGGCGGCGTTTGTGGTGGTGCCGTACCGTAGCACGCCGTAATTTCATGACGCTCGACGGGAATACGGCTGCCATTGCAACGGTCCTGTCATCGCAGGCCCGCCTAGTAACTTCGAGGAGGTATGAAAAATGGTCGTTAATGTTGCTCATCGGGGTG
>JAPOYQ010000519.1 GCA_026706505.1 Gemmatimonadota bacterium | reverse complement strand
AGCCGCTGGACTTGATCGGCGCGGAAGTGAGCCGATACGAGGCCATGAGCAAGTTGCTCAGCCACCCGCTGACCAAGGTGGTCTTTTTCGTCGTGGCCGTCCTACCTCTCTACCACGCGGCGCATCGCATCCGCTTCATGCTCCACGAGTTTGGGGTGCGGAAGTTTATTCTTCCCATTCACTACTTCTGCTACGGCGGTGCCTTGGTCGGCACTGGGCTGGCAACCTCCATCTTCTCATACGTGCTTTAATCGCCGGCCCCGATGGGTGCCATGAAAGGAAGAACGTCGATGCCTGTAGGAGACAAAAACGCTATAATCGCCGGTTGTGGAATGCACCACGTGGCCGTGCAGACGCGCGATTGGGAAACTTCGCTGGGTTTTTACCGAGATGTGCTGGGCATGGAGGTAGTGGCCGAATTTGGTTCGCCCGAGCGCAAAATCGCGCTTTTGGACACCGGCGACGGGAGCCACCTCGAACTCTTCGCCCCCACGACCGAATCACCCGCACCTGGAGCCGACAGCCCCAACGATCCGGTGACGCACTTTGCTTTGGCGGTTACAGACGCACGCGCCGCCATTGAGCGGGTGCGAGCGGCCGGATGCGAAATCACGGTCGAACCCAAGGATGTGACGCTGGACAGGCTGAACGTGACGGTCGCCTTTTTCAAAGGGCCCAACGGCGAAGTCGTGGAGTTTTTCCAGACTCACTAGGCCGAATTGGCTACAAAAAAAGCGCGGAGCCTTTGGGCCTCGCGCTTTTTTGTTTGTCTGAGTTGAGGGATTATTCCGGAGTTTCGGGTTCGGATTCGGGTTCGGATTTGGGTTCGGGGGCCGAACCGATGACGACCACATCTCGGGCTTGGAGGCCCTTGGGGCTAGCGACCGTTTCGAATTCCACCTGCTGACCTTCTTCTAGGGAGCGGAAACCATCGCCGCGAATCGCGCTGTAATGGACGAAGACGTCGTCTTGTCCTTCGCGCTGAATAAAACCAAACCCCTTGGAACTATCGAACCATTTGACGGATCCACTTTGACGTTCGGACATAATGAAGGTTACCTCCCTTCGATTGCTAATGGCGTTGAACTTAGCGTTCCAAGCTGGGCTTACGGTACAAAAAGACCCTAGCGCGGGCCGCGCCCACCGGCGCCGCGTCCACCGGTGCTGCGCCCACCGGCACCGCGCCCACCGGCGCCGCGGACGAAGCCAACCTCGGCCATGCGAATGGCCTTCTGCTGCCGGCGGATGCTCTTTTGGCGGTTGATCTTCTTCTGGACCGAGGGTTTAGTATAGAAACGCCGCTTCTTCAAGTCGCGCAACAAGCCGGCCTTGCGGGTTTTGGACGTAAAGCGCCGTAGCGCCTTTTCAAAAGGTTCGTCCGATCTGACTTCGACGCTGAAATTGCTCATCTACTGCTCCTAGCCCTTGGCTTTTGAGTTCCTAGGTAAGAAAAATATATTCTACGCTATGGGTTGCTCTTAGTCAAGAGCCGTCTTAGCGGTTGTGCTGGCCCAAGGCGAGGGAGCTATAAAAGTAGTTGCGATTTTGGCCAGATGGCCTTTTTTTCTAGAAAGACTCCCCTAATCAGCGAGAAGTCGTGCTTTGCCGTTCGACTTCCATGCTTCCTCTATATCACACGCAAGGAGACGCCATGGCTTTTTCGCATACGAATTCCAAGGGGGTCGCATATATTCTGCATTCCCGGACCACGACCCTCAAAAACGGGAACTCGCAGACGATTTACTTCTTTGCTAAAACCGAGAAGGAAGGAGCTCTCGACGCGGTGCCAGCCGGCTATCAGGTGTCTGAGAGCAAAAACGGTCTGCCGGTACTAAAGCGCAGCTAAGTAGGCTGCCTCGGCTGACCATTCGGTACAGGCCGGTGCCTTTTCTCGATATTCCCCGTCGAGAAAAGGCACCGGCCTTTTTTGCGCCAAAAGGCGGTGCTGTCGCGCTTTTGCCGAGTGTAGGGTTGTCCTATACTATGTGGCATGGTGCCAAAAATGGTAGGAGAACAGGCTGCGGCCAACTTGCGGCAACGGTTGGCCGAAAACCCTTACGTAGGCCGCGGCATTGTAATCGGCCGGGCTGCGGAGGGGACTTGGATGCAGGTCTACTGGATCTCAGGGCGCAGTGCCAACAGCCGCAACCGCATCTTCGTCGCCGAGGGCGACGTGTTGCGGACCGAAGCGGCCGATCCCGCGAAGTTGAGCGACCCCACGCTCATTATTTACAATGCCATGCGAGTTTGCGCTCGGCGCAGCATTGTCTCCAATGGGGTCCATACCGACGCCATACACGAAGGTTTTGCCGCCGGCCTCAGTTTTGCCGAGAGCTTGGCTGGCTGGCTACACGAGCCGGATCCGCCCAACTACACGCCGCGCATAGCGGGCTATGTCGATTTGGAAGCCGATGAGGCTTGGCTCGCCATCCTCAAGGCCAGCCCCTTTGACTCCGAGCACAGCGAACGCCACTTTTTCCGCTTCGACTGCGTCGAGCCGGGCTACGGTTACGCCATCACCACGTACGACTCAGATGGCGACCCGTTGCCTGCGTTTTCTGGAGTTCCCTACCTGTTGCCCCTCTCCGACGCGCCCACCCGCCTCTGGGAAGCCCTAAACCACGAGCATCGGATCGCGCTTGCAGTGCGCCGAATCGCGGTTGACAACGCGATCGAAACCGAGATCATCAACCGCTATGAGGCGGTCTAGCCTCTGTACGCGCGGTGGCAGAGGAAAAGCGCGGCAGCGAACAGGGCCACGGCTACTACCTGATGCAACGAGGCCAAGGCCAAGGGCACGTGCGCGACGACCGTGCCGATCCCCAAGCCGATTTGCACTGCTACCAAGCAGAGGATTAGACCGGCCCCAGGTTTCAGGGCTGTGCGGCGGGCAGCCACCCACAGTGCTAGGGCCAGTCCGAGGACTGCAAAGGCGAAGAAGCGGTGTTGGAAGTGAACGGTGGTGGGGTTGTCGAGCAGGTTTAAGAGCGGCGGTTGCATAGACCACAAGCCGGCCGGAATCCAAACCCCGAACATTTTGGGGAAGGTATCCGATAGGTGTCCGGCCTTGAGCCCGGCGACTAGCCCGCCAGCGGCGATCTGGAGGCAGATGGTGGCGAACAGCCAAGCGCAAAGGCGGCGCGCGGTGCGAGGTAGTGGCCGAACCTCTGCCGCAGAGGATAGATAGCCGAGGGCCTGCCAGAGGCAAGCGGCCAAAAGGGCCAGGGCGCAACAAAGGTGCAAAGTCAAGCGCAGGTGACTTACTTGGGGCCGGTCGTCTAGGCCGCTCTTGACCATCAGCCAGCCCACTAAGCCCTGAAGGGCGAAGAGCAGGCCAATGCCCAGATAGGTGGGTATGTGGGCGCGGGGAATGGCTCGGCGGCAGAGGAAATAGAGCAGGGGCACCACAAAAAGCAATCCGGCCAGCCGACCGAGCAAGCGGTGACCGAACTCCATGTAGTAGATAAACTTGAATTCGTCCAGCTCCATGCCATAGTTGACGAGCTGGTATTCGGGCGTCTGCCGGTACTTGGCGAATTCGCTTTCCCAGGCCGCAGCGCTTAGCGGCGGAACGACGCCGGTGACTACGTTCCACTCGACGATGGATAGGCCCGAGCGGGTCAGGCGCACCCAGCCCCCGTACGCCACGAGAATGACGATGAGAGCCGAGACAGCGAGGAGCCAGACGGCGAGTTGGCGATTGGTGGTCATGTAGCGGAGTTTGAACAGATCACTTGTAGAAAATACCCCATGGCGATATATCGGCAACTTTTGCCGCGTCGCCGCACGCGCTAGAAGGAGGTACGTGTGAAGCTAGCAGACAAAGATGCGTTGGTAACTGGCGGGTCCACCGGCATTGGCCGGGCCGCTGCCGAGCTTTTCGCCCAAGAAGGGGCGCGCGTCCACATCATTGATTACAACGAAGCAGAGGGACGAGCCGCTGTGGAACAGATTGAGGCCGCGGGAGGCCATGCGCATTTCTACGCCACGGATGTGCGCTTGGAAGAGAGCGTGGCCGCGTCGGTCGCGCAGATCAGAGAGCGCACCGCCCACCTCGATGTGGCGGTTTTCTCGGCCGGGGTTTTGACGGGGGCGTTCAAGACGATTGAGGAGCTGTCGGAGGAGGATTGGGACGCGACGCTCGACACCAACCTGAAGGGCACCTTTCTCTCGGCCAAATACGCGGCGCCGCTCTTGGCGGCAGCCGGCCAATCCGTGCTGCTGATCATCGCCTCGGGAGCGGGTGTACGGGGCGGGTCCTCGTCCTATGCTTATGCAGCGAGCAAGGCTGGTCAGCACGGATTGCACTACAAGCTCGAAGACGAGTTAGGGCCTAAGGGGGTGCGCTTGCACGTGATTTGTCCCGGGGGGATTGCAACGCCGCTGAAACTGAAAAATATAGCGCAGGGAGCAGAAGCCACAGGCCGCGATCCAGAGGAAGCAAAGCGGAACGCCGTGCTAGGAGACCCGATGGGGATAGCGCGGGTGCTGGCGTTTTTGGCTTCCGAGGAAGGGTCTTACGTGCGGGGAACGGTGTTCACGCGGTAGCGTTAGGCGCGCTCCCAACGGCTGGGGTCCATGCCCGGGGCCTCGGAGGCCATGTTCGGGGGTTTGTTGCCGCCGTGGTAGTCCCAGTGGCGCGTGTTGCGGTCGGCGAAGAGCGGGCGGATTTCGTCGGGCAAGGTCTGGAGGTCTTCCCCGTTCCAAGGGCTGATCTCGTCGACCGGCCCGGCCCAAGCGGGGCGGTAGGAGATGGCCAGCATTTCGCGCGGATAGGTGCCGACGTTGGGGAAGTTGCCGTGGAAGACGCGGTGGTGGATGAGCACGGCAGAACCGGCCTTGCAGGGAACCATGACTTCTTCGGGATGGGATTCGTAGCGCGTATAGGGATTGGCGTCGGCGTGCAGGCACAGGTGCGAGCGCGGCACTACGCGGAAAGGCGAGACCTCTGGTATGAGGTCGTCGAGATAGTAGAGCACCCGTATCAAAACCGGGCAAGAGCCTTCAAAG
>JAPOYQ010000496.1 GCA_026706505.1 Gemmatimonadota bacterium | reverse complement strand
CCAAAGACGCGGTTACGGAAACCCCGGTTTTTGAAAAAGGCAATGCGTGTGTACTCCTCCTTGCCGGGAGCGCGCAGGACATTGAGTTCGACCATGGGCGCGTCTTGCGGATCGATTTCAGCGACGATTTCCACGGCGTTGCCTTGGACTGAATCGAGGACGAGTTCTTCGTTGGCGGCGAGGGTAGTTTTGCCGACGCGCTGATGGTCCCGCCGGAGCGACTCAAGGTCGCCGGCCGGCTCCATGGCCAGATCGTCGCCGACGACGGTCAGCCGGCGAGGCAAGGTCATAATCTGGTTCCAATTCTTGGTCGGTTTGCCGGGGTTCATGTTGAAGAGGACCAAGACGCCGCCTTGGCCGTCGGGGGTCGCCGAAGGAGCGTGGACTCCCGAGGGCGCGGCCGCGCCAAAGTTGAACTTGGCCCCGTAGGTCACCACGAACTTGTCGCGCTCGGTGTCGTAGTCGCCGAGCAGGTACTGGCCGCCGCTTCTATGGCTGAAGAAGAGGAGGATGTGGCGATCGCCAATCGGCCAGAAATAGGGGCAGGCTCCGTCGTCGCCGACTAGCGTGTACCCGTCGTCCTCCACGAAGGGATGGAGATACTCCCAGTGTTCGAGATCGCTCGACCTGAAGAGAAAATTGGCGCGCATGGGCTTGCCGGCCGGTCCTTCGGGCTTGGTGCCCGCCGACAGCGAGTAGTACGCGTCGCCCTGCTTCCAGATGCAGGGGTCGAAGACTCGGTAGGGCACGTCGGCGCGAATGGGGATCACGGCCTTGTTGGCGACCTTTTCCCAGTTGAGCAATAGCGGGTCCGAAGAAGTGGCGACCATGTTGCCGACCTCAGTGCCGTGATACATGGCAATGACGCGGTCTTCCTCGACTAGCGCAGCTCCCGAAAAGCAGCAGCGCTCCGGGTTCGGATAAATGCAGTACGGCAGGTCGCGCCAGTGGACGAGATCGTCGCTTATGGCGTGGCCCCAGTGCTGGCGGGTATCCTCCGGTGGATAGGCTTGGTAGAAGAGATGATAGCGGCCCTGCCAGCAACACAGTCCGTTGGGGTCGTTGAGATTGGCCTCGGGATTGATGTAGTGGTAGATGGGACGGTGTGGGTCACCAGCGTACGAGCGGCGCGCTTCGAGCATGCGCAGCATCAGCGGATTGGTGGCCAGCGCCTCCTCTTGTTCGGCCAAGGTGTCGGGGAAGGTGTAGTAAGGGACCTTTGAAGTGTAGTCCGTTTCGGTAGTCATAGGATGAGTCTCCAGTTCGATGAGTGATCGTTAGGGCGGCGAGAAAGTATAGGTCTTGCGCGGGCGTCAATCCAGTCTTGAGCAGAAGACAACGCGCCGCTGCCCATGCAGTACAGTTTGACAATCGCCGTGCGAATGCGCTCTATTCCCTTTAATTACATCCCAACAAGTCATGCGCATAGACTGTCAGACCCATATTTTTCCCATCGAGTACGCGGAAGTTTTGACCCAAAATCCCGAGTGGCCGCAAACCGTGCTAGAAGCCGACCAATTCGTTCTCACCTATAAGGATGCTCAGACATTTGTCATGGGTCGGGAGGCTTACGGAGTCGAGCGCAAGCTGAGTGCCATGGACGCAGCCGACGTTGACATCAGCGCCCTCAGCGTGAATATGCCCGGGCCGGAAAACCTCGCACCGGAGCTAGCGGTGCCCGCCGCCCGCGCCGGCAACGACGCTTTGGCCGAAGCCGTGGCACAACATCCAGACCGCTTCGTCGGCTTGGCCTGTCTGCCTTGGCAGAGTACCGAAGATGCGCTGACGGAGCTAGAGCGCGCCGTCGGCACCCTAGGCCACCGAGGGGTGATGCTCTATTCGCACATCGTGGGCATCGAGGTGGACGACTTGGCGTTGGATCCGCTGTATCGGCGCATCGCCGAACTGGGCGTCCCGGTCGTCTTGCATCCGAGCGTGCCGCCTTGGGGCGAGGCCATCAAGCACCACTCCATGATCCCCATGGCGGGTTTGATGGTGCATCAGAGTTTTGCCACCTTGCAGTTGATTTTGGGCGGCGTCCTCGAACGCCATCCCCAGCTCAAGGTCGTGCAGCCGCACTGCGGCGGTGTGTTGCCGTATCTGTGGGGACGCGTCGAGCACCAGACCGAGACCTTGCGCCGGGGCCGGGCGCAGATCAGCCAACCTGTTGGCAGCTACTATAAACGAGTTTATTTAGATGTGGTCTCGCCTTGGCCACCAGCACTGAAGCTCGCCTATGAGTTTGCCGGCAGTGACCGGCTACTCTTTGCCAGCGACCATCCGTGGGTGGAGATCGACGTGTTGAGTCAGTTGGTGGAGAATATGGACATTCCCGCCGAGGACAAAGACGCCATCTTCGGGCGCAACGCCTGTGCGTTGTTTGGAATCGGCGGCTAATCGCGCAATCGCAAAAAGGAGCAAACTTTCTATGGTCAAACCCGAAGTACTAGCAGCCTTTAAGGAATTCGACTCGCCGACGATTTTCAACGCCATCGTGTTAAAGTGCGGCCTGCCCAACGAAGAGTACACCGATCACCGAATCCACTATCTGCTGCCGGAATTGGGTCCGGTCATCGGCTATGCAGTAACCGCGGAAGTAACGACCAACGACCCAGACTCCGTAGCGGTGCCTTGGGAAGGGTATTACGAAGCAATCGACGCCACGGAGGGACCTGTGTTCGCGGTAATGAAGGACGTGGACTCGCGTCCCGGGCGCGGAGCCAGTTTTGGCGACGGCATGGCGCGGCTGCACCAGCGGCTAGGCGCGGTGGGAGCCGTTGTCGATGGCACGGTGCGCGACTTGGAGGGGATCCGCCGGGTCGGGCTGCCGATCTTCGCCTGGGGGACGGTGCCAGGGCACGGCGTATTCAACGCGACGCGAGTCAACGCGCCAATTACCGTAGGGTCGGTGCGGATTCGGCCGGGAGACCTGATCTTCGGCGACGGCGACGGCTGCGTGCGCATCCCGCTGGAACACGCCGAGGAAGTGTTGGAACTGGCAGCAGAAGTGCGGGACAAAGAGGCGAAAATTTTTGCACTGTACGATTCAGACGACTTTTCCCTCGCCAAGTGGCGAGAAACGCGCCGGTAGGGGCAACCCTTGTGGTTGCCCTCATCGCCGCCCGCCAGTCGTCGCAGCGGGTAGCGCCTAGCAAAGGAGGACACTATGGAGACCACCACCGTAAAAATTGATCCCAAAGAAGAAATCGGCTTTATGACGGTCGATGAGACTGATTTTGCCGCTTTCTCCTTAAGCCAGCAGATCCGCCATCTCGAAATGGAGGGCTACGTGCTCATGCCGGACGTGCTCGACGCCGAGCACATTGCGGCGCTAAAAGCCGAGGTGAAGGACCTGCCGATGGGGCAAAAGGACTACAGCGAGGCCCAAACCTTCCACCACGAGCCCCAGTGCACGAGCCGGTTGGTAGCCGAGCTGATCGGCTATCCGCCCATCGCGGAGTTCCTCAAAGCGCTCATGGGGCCGGACATCGTCTTCACGCACGGGCTTTTCACTCGCACCCTCTCCGGCTCACCAGGGATTTCAATGCACACCGACGGCCAGCCATTCGGCTCGTCGATCTTTGGCTTCGAAGGCTCTTCGCCGCGCCTTTTGCGGGTGCTCTACTACCTCGACGACCTGCCGCCCGAGCGAGCGCCCTTCCGGCTCATCCCGCGCTCCCATCTCTCGTTCCACGCCCAAGCCAACCCGTACGTGCGCTATGTCTCGCACCCGCAGGAAATCACGCTCTGTGCCAAAGCTGGTTCAGTCGTCATGATACCCGCCCTCCTCTTCCACGGCACCCATCCCAACAGGGACTTGTCCCCTCGGGAACTGATCCAGTTCGGCTACCGGCCAGCTTGGGCGGGGCCGGTTCAGCCGATGGACGATTGGGACCCGGAATGGGTGAAAAACGCACCAGTCGTGGCCAAACCTTTTCTCCAAAGCCGCAACACCACCGGCAAGGAGTGGAAACAGGTCCACAAGCCCCAGGGCATGCAGAGCGACGCACCGGGCATCAATCCAGACCGTTGGGGGGACTAATCGTGAAACTAGCTGAACTCACTTGGCCCGACCTGGAGCAGGTGTCCAGAGACGACACGGTAGTAGTATATCCCATAGCGGCGTTTGAGCAGCACGGGCCGCACCTGCCGTTTATAACGGACACGGCCGAGGTCGCCGCTATCGTCGATCGCCTCGACGCGGAGATTCCCGATCAGGTCCTCTGTCTCCCCGCGCAGTGGCTGGGCTATTCTCCGCACCACCTGCGGTTCAAGGGCACGATAACAGCCCAATCAGAGACCCACATCAACATGATCGTCGATACCGTCAGCAGCATGGTCCACGCCGACTTCGACAAAATCCTCATCGTCAACGGCCACGGCGGCAATGTCCCCAATATGAACGTCTCCCTTCAGCGGCTAATGGAGAAGTGCCCCGACGCGAGAATCTATGGCACCTCTTGGTTTGCCTACGACGAGCTGGGCGAGATCAGGGAGGCGGGGCCCCACGGTTGGGGTCACGCGGGCGAGATGGAGACTTCGCTGATGATGGCCTTACATCCCGAGTGGGTCAAGGCAGATCGCCTGCAAAAGGACGGTCACCCGCCGCAGTCCGAGCGCGCCGGCCAAGTCTCCCGCTACCGCTGGATCCACCAATCGACCGACCAAGGCACCTACGGCGACCCCACCTATGGGTCCGCCGAAAAGGGAGAGCGCTTCATCAGCGCCGCGGTCGAAGTGTTGGTCCGCATCGTCGAGGATATAAGGAAGGGGCACTTGTAGGTCGGTGAACACAACTTGCCCGACTAGCGCAAAATTGCGACCGTAAGGTTAGCTTTTTTAGAGGAGGAGATACCATGGAAATGACAAAAAACCAGCGCAAAATAAACTGGTACCGGTGTCCCTTGCCCCGCGAGACGCTCGCTGCGCTCAATCAGCGCAGCGACTTTTGGGGGCTACTGCAAACGCTGGCGCATCTGGGTCTGCTGGCGGCGACGGGCGCGGGGGCTTGGTACGCGGCCGAG
>JAPOYQ010000791.1 GCA_026706505.1 Gemmatimonadota bacterium | reverse complement strand
AACTGAGTGGCCTAGTGTTGAACTATGCGCGAAATAGGTTTGCATGTCAATGGGACAATTCCCCAAGATTTTTGTCAATTGTACTTTTATTGAAGTTTCGGCTTGTTGCCGCATTTTTTGTTGCCGTTCGGCAAGGCTATAAAGACCGTAGTGTTCGTCGGCCTTGTTGAGGTCTCCGGCGCGCTTGTAGAGATTGCCTAGATGCCTGTGTACCTCAAAGTCTGTGGGACTTAAAAGCAGGATCTGCTCGAAGTGCTCGATTGCTTCGCTGTAGCGCTGCTGTCGGGCTAGAAGTAGGCCCAAACTCCAACGGGTCTGGACGGAATTGGCATCCAAGCTGACGGCTTGGAGCAGATGGTCTTCTGCCTCCAGCAATCGGGGGGACCGACCTAGCGGGTTCGCCCCTTTTGCAACTCCTTCGCGCTTGATCAAAAGATTGGCCAGCAGGGTATGGTACTGGGGATTTTCCGGTTCACGGCTCAGCAGGATGCGGCACTCTTTTTCGGCTGCATCTATCTCGCCGGTCTCTTCGTAGAGCCGGGTCAACTGGTAGCGCACTAGGCTCGAATCCGGCTGGAGCTCAAGGGTTTGGCGATAGGTTTGGATGGCGCGCTGGGGTTGGCCAGCCATTACATAGGCGTAGCCCAAGCGACCGTGGAGGGCGGCCCATTGGGGTCGCAGAGGAACCAGATCGGAATAGACGGCGATGGCCTCCTGATACAACTGGGCACCCAGATAGGCATTACCCAGCAGAAAACGAGCGGGAGCGGTCTCGGGATAAAAGCGCACATATTGAAGGTAGATTTCTATGGCGTCGGCGTGTTGTGCTTTTGCGTTGTAGAGGTTGGCCAAGCTCAACAGGGCATTCCGGTGATCAGGACGCTCCTCAATCACGGCGCGGTATTCCCGCATGGCGTTGGAGACCATGCCCTTCTGCTCATAGGCGTAGCCCATCCAGAAGCGCTGCTGAGTATCCCCTGCCATATCCATTCTACCAGCGCCCAAGCTGGTCAACACTAGGACCCCGACTACGCCGGCTAGGACCCAAGGGCGATGAGATGTGTACCAGAGCCTGTATAGACCAAAAGCGGCAAAGAGCAACAAAATAGGCACGGCAGGCAGGCGATAGCGAGCAGTCACGAAGAAGAGAATCACTGAGAGCATGTAGGCGAGGATAAAAAACAACAGCAGACGTCCTTGGGGAGTACGGCCTTCTTTGCTGCACCAGAAAAACGCCAGCCCGAACAGGGCGAAAGGCCCCACTAGCCCAAAGGGAAAAGCCAGACCGAACTTCCACAGTAAGACCTGGAGCAAGGTCGAATCGCGGCGGGCGAAATAGGGATCGAGGTTTCGCCGGATTTCGTCTCCGTGCCAAAAAAGATAGAGTTTGCTCCCTAAAAGTTTCAGATAATCCAAGGGGTCATCAGCGATATAGGCCCATGAGCGGGCAAAGAAAAAGCGAGACTTTGACGAGGGGCGTTCAATACCTGCTTCTCTTTCGGGGCTTGCAATTAGGTGAATCCAGTCTTGCCCTGGGCGGATATTGACTGTGTGATCGTAATCGGGGTTGTTGCCGATGTAGAAATTGATGCCGGCATTATGGGAAATTAGCACTAGATCGCCGCCAACTAGATAGTTGCGCAGCGCAACGGGAGCGATGATAAGGCCACATCCCAAAAGAAGGAGGACGCCCTGTTGTAAGATGCGAGGGAGGGCAATATGTGCTCTTTTACTAGTGGACCACAGCCAGAAGAGAAGGAAGGGAAGAAACAAAAGAATATTGGCTACGGCCAAGGCACAGATACCTAGCAAGAGTCCGGAGACCAGATAGGGCCAGCGAACTGGACTGGGCTGGCGGCTCAGGTGTAATAGCAACAGCAGGTTGAGGAAAATGGCCGGAATAGTGGGCAGCAACTCGCCGCCAAAGTAGATCAGCGGACCGTAAAAGGCAGCGGCCAACCCAGCCCCAAAAGCCACGGGAAAGGAGAAAACGCGGAGGCCGAGAATGTAGGTAAAGACGCATATACCCGCTCCGAGTAGAGCTTGGAACAGGCGCGGCAAGTAGAGGTTTTGATCGAAAAACCAGAAAAAGAGGCTCAGGAGATAGGGATACAGCGGCGGCTGCCAAAAGGGCGTCGGCCGGCCGGCCCAGGACTGACTGCTTAGATAGAGTCCGTCCTCCACATAAGTCTTGGCATCTACGATTGGGATATTAAAGAATAGCCCATCCCGAATTTGCTCCAAGTAGACGAGGCGGAGGATTAGCGCCAACAGGCCCAACAAAAGAGCAGGCCCTAGGCGGCGCCAATCGCCTAGGGCAAAAGGTGCAGTCATGCCCGGGAGGAATTACTGTATACCAGCATAGACGGTGAGGAAACTTTGGGTAATGATGCTCGCGCTCTTCCCTTTGGCTTTGCGGCGATCTATTTGCAAGCCCATCCGGGTAGTCAACTGGTACCCTAGGTAAGCCGAATCATTGCTGAATTGCACCGCACTCACCACGCCGTTGAAATCGTTGATGTCGTTCTCGAGATCGTCGAAGCGGGAAAACTCCAGACCGGCCTGGACACTGGTATGAGCCAGCAGGGGAAATCCCAAGATAAGGCCACCCAACTCAGTGAGTTCCCGGCGTTTATCGGTGGAGGTTAGATCAATGCTCTGGTAGCGGAATTCGCTTTTCCAGCGCGGCTCGATCCACAGGTTGCCCAAGTCGAAGCGGTAGCTGGCTTTATTGATAAGGCCAAAGAAGAAATCTCGTTCGCGCAAACCCAAGGGAGCACGCTCATTCTGGCTGAGCCGCTGGTGGTAGAAATCGTACTTTAGGTAGTTGCTGACCTTAAGTCCGCTGAGTTTGTAGTCATTGCCTAGCCATAGGGAATTGATCCAAGTGTCGCGCCCAATGAGAGGATCCTCGATTTTGGTGGATTCGCCGGTGCGAATATTGGCGTTGGGCAGCCACTGCAGTAAATCGTCGGCTATATCGTCTTCCACCGACTTGAGCATATTGAAAAGACGCCAATGGCCCCATGTGGCCGTATCGCGGTCCAAGGTGAAGAGAGCGTACCTAGACTGGTTACTTTGGTCCGAGGAAATCAGATCCTCGCGCAAGGCACCAAGGGTGATGCGCATCTCTGGGCTCAGATGGGTGCCAAAATAGATGTTGTAGCCTCGGTGATCCTTCTTGTAGGGATAATCCGGCAATTCGTCGTTTTCAAAGCGGTCGATCCAGCCGTTGTTGTTCATATCGATCCCAAAGAGAAATTCGGGACGATCCACGTTGTGGCGCAGAAAAGGCTCATCGTAGTCGGGAATAGAGTTGGTCAACGAGCGGTTGTCGTTTTGGTTGAAGTCAGATATAAAGTCGCCGTTTTCATCCCAACCCGGATAGACTTGCTGGTCGCCCGATCTCCAGTCCTTGCGGACCGTATCGGGGAATTGGTCCTGATCGTCGTTGTCCTCCACCAATTCTAATACATGAGCGCGTTCGTCCTCGTAATCGATAAAGCCGGAACTGAGGGTGGTGAAGGTCCTCGTGTTGTAGCGCGGATCCATGCTGTAGGCTTCGGCAAAGACGAACCAAGGGTAATCGGCGCGCGATAGATTGATCATCCAAGCCGGAGCCGCTCGATCTCCTTCGATGCCCGACCAAGTGGAGTGGTCTTTCTCGGTGGCATCGATGGTGACGTTGGGGTACTTAGTATAGGAATAGCTCAGGTCGTATTCGCCGTAGAAATCGAAGCCCAAAACCTCATTCAACTCCAAGGTGCCGCCCCAGATCTGGGTAGCCGTGGGCAGGCCATACTCAAAGCTGACTACCTGCAGGTTGGTATTGTCTTGGACATTGCCCTCGGCCTGGGCCTGCAAAATCAAAACCGAAACGTCCGATTGGTTCAATTGCCGATCCGAGGTCACCCACACTTGGTAATCGTTGCCCAGAACCAGACGGAATTTCACCTTTTTGATATCTTCCTTGGAGGCACTGGAGCGGCTGATAAAGGCCGGGCTGTCAAAGTCGTAACGCAGGCGGATTTCCTCGGTGCCATCGGCTGAGAGGAAGCCTTCGCGGACAAAACCTCCTTCGATGACGGGCTCAAAGCGAATTTGTTTGCCCCGGTCCACCGTACCGTCTAGGTAGGTGATGATAATATCGGAACCGGCCGGGAAGAAGGCGGCACCTCCCACTCCGTCTTCAGGCGAGTCATCGCGCAGGACAATTTCAATGGCAGAAATGGTGTTGTTCTGATCCAGAGTCAGTTCGCCAGTGATGGGATTGCCGGCGAATCCATCGATGATGGTATTGGACTGGTGACTATTGACGCTGGTGAGACCAATGGTAGCAAAATCGCCGACTTGGGTGGTAAAGCGCCCGCCAATGAGGGACGTGGTGTTGGTCGCTAGAGTCTCAATATCGTTCGTAGTAGTGCCGCCGGGCTGGCTGATGCGAGAGTAGATTATAGTCCCCTGGTACTTGTCGGCGGCGTAGTCGAATTGGATTCCGTCCCAGCGAGGTTTGGAAAAGGTCATGGGGGTGAGGGTGGTGCGGAGGGCGGCACCCATGGTCAGGGCATAGTAGTTTTGGCCCTTGGCATCGGCCGAGATAAGGACACCGCTGAACCATTGATTAAACCTGTTGGCTTTGAGAATGGAAGAGCCAAACTGTTGCGGCTGGGTTTGGGAATTATTGAAGATAACCCAACCCCGGGTGATATAGTTGCCGTAGAGGTCGTAGAAAGAATCGCCTTCCTGGACGATATCGACATACCGCTGAAAATGTTCCCGGGCATAGTTGGAGTACTCCCACTGGCGCCACTGGTACTCATTAAAGAGTTCTTGGGGTACATACCATTTCCTCTGGGCCGGGTCTAGGGCACCAAAGAGCACCCCTGGGCCCTTCGGTTGGAAGGATACTTCTCCCCCTCGCTGGACTGTGCCGAGACGGCTTCCGTACTCTTGGGCTAGGGCGGGAAATGGGCTCAAAATTAGGCAGATTGTGCCCCAAACGAGGCAAAAAGCTGATCTTCGTGTAATCACC
>JAPOYQ010000844.1 GCA_026706505.1 Gemmatimonadota bacterium | reverse complement strand
CCTAGGCCAATTTGTCCTCGAGATACGCGCGAAACGCCGCGCCGAACTCTCGGTCGGCCAAGGCGAAATCCGCGAAGGCCCGATAGTACGTGAGCGGCGTTCCTATATCGTAGCGCGCTTCGTCGCTCCCAAGGCGTGTGCAGCGGACCTCGGCCCCGCGCTGGATCAAGACGCGGATGGCATCGGTCAACCACAACTCACCGCCAACCCCAGGCTCAATTTCATCAATAGCGGTGAAAATCTCTGGCGAAAAAATATAGCGGGCCGCAACCGCAAGACAACTCGGCGCGGCTTCCACCGGCGGTTTTTCAACAATATCGGCGATGGCAAAGTCGTCGTCGGCCTCGCCTTGCGGTGTGACGACTCCATACTTGTAGGTCTCTTCGCGCGGCACTTCCCATACGGCAATAGTGGCGGCCGCACCCCGCTGGACATGCGATTGCATCATCCGGCCGACCACGCCTGGCACCCGCGGCGAGGAAACGATCGTGTCGCCAAACCCCACCACAAACGGCTCGTTGCCGACGAATTCCCGCGCTTGGCGCACGGCATCGGCATTGCCGGCCGGCCGCCGCTGCCGCACATAGTAGAATTCAACGCCTGCGGCTGCGTAGTCAACCTCGCCGATTGCGCTATCGCCCAAGCGCGCCGCAAGCTCTGGATCGTCGTCGAAGTGATCCTCAATCGAGCGCTTCTTGCGGCCCGTTACAAAGAGAAACTTGTCTAACCCCTGCTCGATCATCTCCTCGACCACGTACTGCACGACTGGCTTGCAACCAACGGGCAGCATCTCCTTGGGTTGGGACTTGGTCGCTGGCAGCAGGCGGGTGCCCAAACCTGCTACGGGAAATACGGCTTTGCGAATCGGCACGTTTTCCTTTTATTTTTTTAAGTTTAAGAGAATCAAGGACATAACTAAATATAGCACCTAGTGAAAATAGGAAGCTATAGGTGCTAAATCAAGTCCGACTTACCCGCCCTTGCGCCGCCAATCCTATGTTTAACTTGTCCCCAACTCGCCTGCGCGCCCTCATGGCAGCATTTCCCGCGCTACGCATCGGCGTAGTTGGAGACTTTTTCCTCGACTCCTACCGCGAATGCGACCCGGCCCTCGACGAAAAGTCGCTGGAGACCGGCAAGACCTGCTATCAGGTAATCGGCTATCGCCGCCAACCTGGGGCCGCCGGCAATGTCGCCGCCAACTTGCGCACCCTCGGCGTAGGAGTAGTCGAGGCCGTAGGCTATTGCGGCGACGACGGAGAAGGCTATGAACTGCGGCGGGCCATGCGCCGGCTGGGCCTAGATTTGACGGGCTTTCTCACGGCTCCGGGCCGCTTGACCCCGACCTATGACAAGCCCTGCTACGTCGATAGCGGCCAGCGCGGCCGACCCGTCCTCGAGGAACTAGAGCGGCTCGATACCAAAAACCGCCGCCCGACCCCGACCAGTCTCCAACGCAATCTCATCAATCATGTCCATCAGCGCCTGAGCCACTGGGACGGGCTCGTACTCATCGACCAAGTCGCCGAAACTAATTGCGGCGTCCTTACCACGCGCGTGCGCCGCGCCATCGCCGCTGCGCTCGGTACTCAGCCCAAGCTCGTGGTCCTCGCCGATTCACGCACGCGCATTGGGCTCTTTACGCGCGCCATCCTCAAACCCAACCAGCGCGAGGCTTGGGCCGCGCTCGGCGACCAAGGGCGCTTGTCGCTCAAGACCGCGCGCCATCATGCCCACGTACTCAGCAACCATACTGGCCGCCCGGTATTTCTAACGCTTGGCAATAGGGGAATACTCGTAGCCGACGGCAGCACAGTCGAGCACGTGCCAGCCGTGGACCTCACCGCACCTGTTGACCCAGTCGGCACCGGAGACACTTGTGCGGCTGCCCTCAGCGCGGCCTTGGCAGCGGGTGCCGAACTGACGGAAGCGGCCGCGGTAGCCTGCTTGGCCGCGTCAATTACCGCTCAGCAGGTTGGCACGACCGGCACGGCCTCGCCAACCGAGCTAAGCCGCCGCTTGCACCAGTTGCGGCGCAGCTAGGATGTGTAGGTCTGTTCGACGACCGTGCGATACCGCTCGACGATCGCCTTGGGCACGATCTTCTTCAGCCCCTTGGTCAGGGTCCCGGCGTCCTCGCTCAGCGGCTCGGGCAAGAGCGCGACGCGCTGCGGCCGCTGGTAGCTCGGCAGGCCGGCGACCGTGGCCTCGGCGAGGAACCCTTCGCGAATCCGCTCGCCCAAGCTCGGATGCGTGCGCAGAGCGTCCTCGTCCTCTAGCGGCAACCCGTCGATGCCGCTGTTTTTTGCCTCCTCCACATCCACCGTCACCAACGGTAGCGGGTAGTCGCGCTGCTGGTCGCCGTACACGATCACGTGCTCGACTAGGGGCACTCGGGCAAAAATCCGCTCCAAGGCTTCGGGATTGACAAACTCGCCGTTGCGCAGCTTGAACTGTCGGCCAACTCGCCCGTGGAACGAGAGAAAACCCTCGTCATCCATGCTGAACAAGTCGCCGGTCCGATACCAGATCTGGCCGCCTTCTTCCACTAGCACCTGCTCGGTCTGCTCGGGGTCGTGTAAATACCCGCGCATGACATTGGGACCGCTGGTCCACAGTTCCCCGACCTGATCGCCGCTAGATCGGCACTCGTCCTGCGCTGGATCGTTGTACCCGATTTCCGACCCATCTTCGGCCACTATCTTCACCGCCTGCAACGGCCTTCCCACCGTGCCGCTTTTGCGCCCGTCGAGATGGTTGGCGGCAATCAGCGGCGCGCACTCGGTCGTGCCGTAGCCCTCGTACGTGGTGATGTCGAGCACGTGATGAAAGAAGTCCAACGCCTCGGGATCGGCCTTGGCCGAGCCGACGATCAAAAGCTCTAGATGAGGCCCGACTCGCGTGGCGAGTTGAGCGCGAATTTTGCCGATGATTGAACGGCCAATGGCCGCCAAAAAGAGCTTGTCGCCCAGCCCAGCTTGGCCGCGCGCCAACCGCTCCTTAGCCGCAACCGAGCGCTGGATCAATCCCCCCTTGAGACCGCCAGCGTCGATTTCCTTGCGCACATTGCCGTACACTTTGTCGAGTATCAGCGGCACGGTGAGGAAGCCCTCCGGCTCTGAGAGACGGATGTCGCTGAGGACGCGGTCGGGCGAACGCGCCAAGTCCAAAATCCACCCCTTGGCCAAGGGATAGTAGATGTTGAGAATCCCCATGGAATGGTAGTCGGGCGCAGACTTGAACATGCGCAAAGGCTCGCGCTTGCTGATCACGTCCCAAACCTCTTCGACGTTGGCGACAATGTTGGCATGGGTCTGGATCACGCCCTTGGGCAGGCCGGTTGAACCCGACGTATAGAGAATTTTCGATTCATCTTCCGGCAGCACCTCGACCTCGGGCACGGTCGCGCTGCTCTCCGCCAGCTCTTCCCAAGGAATCGCGTCCTCGCCCTCGCCCTCGGTCAACGCAATCCGCGGCGTCTTGTCCAGTCGCTCTCGGATGGTGTCAAATCGCTCGTATCCTTTGCGATCTACGACCAGCAGCTCAACCGCAGAGTGTGCGATGCTGTGGGCGAGAGCCTCGTCAGGCGACTGGATACACAGCGGCACCGCACTGACCCCAATGCAGTCGGTCGCCAGAAAGATCAAGAGTGGCTCGCTGCCGCCATCAGTGAGGATGCCCACGCGCTGGCCCTTGGCCAAACCCTGCGCCGCAAGGCCAGCCGCGAGTTGGTCGCGGCGGCTTTTGAGCTCGGCGTAGGTCACGGGCTGATAGCTCAATGTGCGGCTGCCCTCTACGGGCTTGAGTTCTCGAATGGCCGTCTGTTCGGCACAGGTTGCGAAGCTATGGTCGAGTAAATCTCTCAGCGTTTGTCCCATCGCAAACCTCTTTCTGGTGAATTATTATCGTTGCTGTTTACGGTACGCAAAAAGGATCGCCTAGCCATTGCACGCGCGGCCCGGCAACCACATCTTCCCTATATGAATTTTCGCTGCAATCGCGCCTTGGTCTTACTGCTCTTGTCCTACCCGGTCGCCTCCTCAGCTCAGCCCTCGGTGGCCATGTTTGGCTACTCGCTCAGCATGGGCAGCGTCACCGTCGATCAAGAGCAGTTATATCGCCTCAGCCTCCGGCCCGACTTTCCCTTGGGCCGCTTGGGCATTGGCCTCGACTTAGAGCTGTTTGTCGAGCGCAATGGCGACCTCGGGTCACGCGGCTGGGAGGCCGGCTCGTCAACCCAAACCTTCGACTCGATCCTGCGCAAAATCTACTACGTGCGCTATGGGCGTCCTAATGACGCGGTGTACGTCAAAATTGGCGCACTCGACGATGTGACGTTGGGGTACGGCCTCATCATGGACAACTACCGCAACACCCTGCACTATCCCGGCATCAAGAAAACCGGATTCCAGTTCCGCATCGCCAATTTTGCCAGCACTAATATCGGACTCGAAGGAGTGATCAACAACCTCCAAGACTTCCAAGAGGGCGGTGCCCTCATCGGGCTGCGGACCTTTGGCTATGCCGCCGATCTCGAAGTGGGTGTGACCTTTGTCGCCGATCTCGACCAGTACAGCGGCCTGCGCGACAGCGATTCCGACGGCGTGCCCGACCCCATTGACGCCTTCCCAGACGATGGAAACTTCGCCCTCGACAACGACCACGACGGCGTGCCCGACCACATCGACAGCGACGACGACAACGACGGCATCATCGACGCCGACGCCGGCAGCGGCCTCTCTGCCGACATCGCCTCCGCTTTGTTGGGACTCAACGCCAATTATGGCAACGCCTTCCCAGTGGACCAAGACGTGGACCGCCACAAGCCCTTCAACAAAAACCACGTTGGCCAAGACTTCTTTTCGATCTTGGGCTTGGACCTAGCCTACCCGCTCATCCGCGACCTAGGCTTAGAGCTCAAGCTCTACGGCCAATTCGCCATGCTAATCGACGACGACGACGCCCTCTCCAGCTTTGAGGCGCAACAGCAGGGCGTCTCCCCCGGCAACCGCCAAGCGACCGGATTCGGGATCGCCGCC